>JAYRQH010000249.1:0-1566 GCA_041910715.1 Bergeyella sp. | reverse complement strand
TTGAAGTGCCTTTTTCCACTACATTAGCCCCTATCACAGGTTCGCCTTTTTGATCTTTCACAACTCCTGTAATCTTTCCAGTGGCTACCGCCACCTTTCCTTCTTTTGCAATTATTGCATGACCATTACTAAATGTTACCACGCATCCAGTACCATTTAGCAACTGCTCAAGCACAGATTTTACATTACTGGCCTTAGGTAGCTCCTTAATAATCCGGGAATCGTTTACATCTCTTACACTATAATCTACAAATAAATTGGTTTGTTGCTCTATTTGCTTGAATGCGGCTTTTAAAGACAAGTTGACTCCGGCCAGATTAACCTGCTGGTGTTGAGCAGTTACCAGCAAACCATTAACAAGAAAAACAGCAACAAGAAATAGCTTGCATAGTATTTTTCCTGCTTTCAGTTGTATTAGATTCATAAATATTTTACCTTTGTTTGTTTGAAAATTGGATATTTTTTAGCTTGACGATTCAATCGTCTTCGAATGAGATTAATTATTCGGTTTCAAACGCCGGAAAGAGGGATTTTCGCACTTTCTGTCTTTCCGGTTTTCTTTTGTTCATGTCTATTTCCTCCATATATTTAGTTGATGAATACAACGTCTCCTTTTCTCTTATAATTGATACCTATTAATTGGTGTAAAACCTCTAGTACCTGATCCAATGATTCTTCAGGAGCAAATTTCACATTATAATATTCTACAGCATATTTCTGCGAATTATAGTGCATCGTAACATTGAATTTTCGTTCCAGCGAAGCAACAATCTGACTAAACGGACTATTTTCAAAAATCAAATACCCACTCCGTTCCATTTTATAAAGCGATGCGTCCACAGAAAGGATTTTTACCTCGTTGGTCTGATGCCAATACACTAATTGCTGATCCGGCTTCAATATTGATGACCTTTGACCCTCGCCCTTAACTGTAACCTGTACACATCCTTCTTCCAGCGTTGCCAGTGTACAAGAGTCCTCCGGATAAGACTCTACAGTAAAAACAGTACCCAGTGCCTGCACATCAAAGTATGTCGTTTTAACAATGAACGGTTTTTCTGGATTTTTATAGACAGAGAAAGATGCTTCTCCGGTAAGATAGACAATACGTGAAGTGGAGTTTTCATAATCTTTTGGATAAATAAGCAATGATCCTGCATTTAACCACACTTCAGAGCCATCGGGCAAAGTTACCATGCGTCTCTCACCGAAAGGAACAAACACTTCGGTAAGCTCGGCATAGCGAGCTGAAGCCGATTGATTAACTAACCAATATGCTGTTGCAGAGAGAACTAGTAGCATAACAATTACCGCTGCATATCTCATCCATTTTGTATAAAAAATGAAATATTTTTTTCGTGTTTGTTCTCTGGACAGCAACTGACGTAACAATTCCCAATCTCGCCGGGTTGCATCTGTTTCGACCGAAGGAGACTGATTCCATTCCTCCTCCAGAAGCTCTGTTTTATATAAAGCATCATGGTTCGATCTTAACCAACGACCAAATAATATTCGGCTGTAGTTCGAAAAACTTTTTCCAAAATACAGCTCAATGATCCGTTTTGT
>JAYRQH010000248.1:0-2453 GCA_041910715.1 Bergeyella sp. | reverse complement strand
CAAATGTATAAAGTTTTTATTAATGAAAAAAGACTCACCTTGAGCAATGATCGTGTTGATGCTGCCAAACACATACATTTTGAGGGAACCCATTCGCTGGAAATGGCTATTGATCAACTACAAAATACGTCAACCCCTGATATAAATCTGTATGGTTCGCATACCAATGTCATGTGGGACGAGTTTAAAGCACTTTTCAAAATTGTTGAGGCCGCTGGCGGTATTGTGCGAAATTCGGATGATAAAATTTTATTCATTCATCGATTGAGCAAATGGGATCTTCCCAAAGGTAAAATTGAGAAAGGGGAATCTTTAGAAGATGCTGCCGTACGTGAGGTTGCAGAAGAAACGTTGTTAACAAATATTACACTTCAAGATTTTATCACCACAACCTACCATGTCTATACGGAACGCAACGGCGAGCGTGTACTGAAAATGACTCACTGGTTTAAAATGCATTTTTTTGGTACGGAGAATCCCGTACCGCAAGTTGAAGAAGGAATCACGGATGTGCAATGGCTCGATGAAAATCAAATCCGAAGTAAGGTATTTCCCAATACATTCAGGAATATCCATTTGATACTTCAGGATCAAGGTATAAAATAAAATAGAGGCTATAAAGCCTCTATCATTTTTTCCAGTGCGATTCCACGAGATCCCTTTAAAAGAATTGTTTTCGACGTAATCGGATGCGCTTCTAAATATTGAAGCAGTTCGTCTGCTGTATTAAATGAGTTTTCTTCATTAATCTCTTTAAAATGCTGTCCTACAGTAAAAATCTGATCAAAAGCAAAGCTGGCCGCTAGAAGTAGAATGGATTGATGTTCTTTTTTACTTTCGTCACCTAATTCGAGCATATCGCCCATGATTACCGTTTTTGAGCCTTCAAATGACGCAAAATTCTGAAGTGATGCTTGCATAGAACTCGGATTCGCATTGTAGGTGTCTAATATGAGGGTTCGGTCGCCTTTTTTCATAATTTGCGAACGCATATTGGTCGGAACATAATTTGTAAAAGCGTCCATACAGTCAGCAAACGGAATTCCAAAATGCATTCCTAAAGATGCAGCTGCACAAAGATTTGTGAAATTGTAATTTCCCGTTAGATTAGATAATACCAAATCATTTCGATATTGAATTCCAACGCGATGATCATCAGAAAATTCTTCAAATAGATAATGAGACGCGTCGGTTCCAAAACTTATTTTAGGAGCGTAATCGGCGGTTTTTTCCACCTGAATTGCATCTTGATTATTTACTACAACGGTTTTACCATTCTGCATTAAATATTCGTATAATTCTGACTTCCCTTTGATGACGCCTTCAAAACCTCCAAAGCCTTCCAAGTGGGCTTTTCCAAAGTTTGTGATGTAGCCGTAGTCGGGTTGTGCTATGTCACATAAAAGTTCAATTTCGTGCTGATGGTTTGCTCCCATCTCAACCACCGCAATTTCGTGATCGGGTTTTATGGATAAGATGGTCAGTGGTACGCCTATGTGATTGTTTAAATTTCCTTTAGTATATTGAACCTTGAATTTCTCTTGCAGGACAGCACTCATGAGTTCTTTCGTTGTTGTTTTTCCATTACTTCCTGTAAGCCCAATAATCGGAATACTGATGTGTTTTCGATGTTCTCTCGCCAAGTCCTGAAGAAACGCTAAAGTTGATGAAACATAGAATATATTCTTGGATGTATTTTCGTAGTCTTTTTGCTCCACAATCACCGCCAAAGCACCCTTTTCCACTGCATTTTCGGCTAATGTTGCCGCGTTAAAATTATCACCACTGAAAGCAAAAAAGATATCGCCTTTCTCAATTGTTCTACTGTCAATCGTTACCTTATTTGCCTTTTGAAACAGGTCATAAAACTCGTGTACATTCATGCTCCAAAAATAAAAAATCCTTTCTAAAGATAGAAAGGATTTTATTTTATTTTGATAAGCTTATCGTTTTGTTCTTGATTTTGCAGTGTTCTTTGCATCTTGTGCCACACGGAAACCAATCCAACCATAGCCTTTTCCTTCATTCTTGAATCTTCTTTGTCCCGGATCAAGCCAGTATGCTGTATCTTTCCATGATCCACCTTTTACAACGCGAACTTCATCTGAAATTTCTGTCGTACGTACCGAACGGTCTTTTTCCATAACTACTCGACCATGCTCGTCCACTCGGAATCTTTTCTTAGGAGAGTTGTACATAGAGTAACTTGCATTTGAGCTATCAACTTCTCTACCGTATCCTGCTTCAAGAGAAGACATGAAATCACCATCTCGGTAGTTTCTGTAATCAGCAATAGTTTCTCTTTCGTATTGACCTGGTAAACCTCTGTAAACGATTTTTCCGTTAGCTAAGGTATCATATTTAACATCGCTTCCTTGGATCATTTTGTATGTTCCATCTGGATTTTTCACACGTTGCTGAACAACATTTCCTCGGTAGTAATTGAAATCATT
>JAYRQH010000247.1:0-11502 GCA_041910715.1 Bergeyella sp. | reverse complement strand
ATTGTTTGGGGAGGCATAGGAACCGGTGTGGGTATCGCTCTGTGGAATGATAAAAAGTACAACCGATACCGAAATGCCTTTCTTGCTGAATTGAATGGCCAAACGCATGAGTTCTCGGATATTCCCGGAATCAACAAAGAGGTTTTGGGAAGAACTCAAGATAAATTTAAGCGCCAAAGAGATTATTCAATTGCCATAACCGGTTTGGTATACGCACTTAATATTATTGATGCGGTTGTTGATGCGCATCTTTACGACCAAAAACATGATCCTGATTTGGCTGTTAAGCCAACCGTAATTTTTGATGAGTTTTCGAATCAGAATGCGAAAGCAGGACTAAGTATCAATTTTAAATTTTAAAATACAAAATGAAAATAGCTTTAGTGGGGTACGGAAAGATGGGGCAAATTATTGATAAAATTGCCACCGAAAGAGGCCACGAAATTGTAGCTCGTTTGAAAGAAAAACCGACTGTCGAGTCTTTAAATGGAGCTGAAGTAGCCATTGAATTTTCCAATCCTGAAGCTGCTTTTGAAAATATTAAGTTCTGTCTGGAAAATCAAGTTCCAGTTGTTTGTGGTACCACCGGTTGGCTCGATAGAAAACAAGAAATTGAAGAAATTTGCATTCAAAATCAAACGGGTTTTATTTATGGTTCTAATTTTTCGCTAGGTGTCAACTTATTTTTTTCGCTGAACGAAAAATTGGCTCAAATGATGAAGCCTTTTCCAAATTACCAGGTTCAATTGGAAGAAATTCATCACATTCATAAGTTAGATGCGCCAAGCGGAACGGCAATTACCTTAGCAGAAGGGATAATTGCTAACAATCCAGAATTTAATTCATGGAAATTGGAGGAAACTTCGGGCGATCAGTTAGGCATCTTTGCAATTCGAGAAAATGAAGTTCCGGGAACCCATTCCGTATATTATCGCTCGCAGGTTGACGAAATAGAAATAAAACATACCGCACATAACCGCAATGGCTTTGCCCTGGGCGCAGTAGTTGCTGCGGAGTGGCTGGTGGGTAAAAAAGGAAACTTCACCATGAAAGATGTGCTGGGACTGTAACATTTTTCAATGTCTATAAACTAATGAATTAAGCAACTTCAAATACGTACAATGAATTATTTTTTAACCTATACGGTTTATGTTCTGATACTGTCTGTTTTAATGGGCGTGTCAACATGGAAATTGTTTAAAAAAATGGGCTACAATCCGCTTTTCGCTTTTGTACCGTTTTATAATTATATGATTATCCAAAAAGAAACAAAACATCCAAAGTGGTGGGCGTTTCTTGCGTATCTTCCTATTGTAGGACCGATTATGATGACGGTTTTTCACTTGTTTTTAATGGAAAAATTTGGGAAGACCTTATTTAAAGATCGTATTCTGACGGTCATTTTGCCGTTTATCTACATGGCTGTGGTAAATTATTCTGCCAATACCGAAATCGAAGATGAAGAAGAACAGTATTTAACAGAGGAGGAGCGAAAATCGAAGAAGAAGGATACATTTATCGGTTCCATTACTTTTGCAGTAGTTTTTGCAACCATTATTCATACCTTTATTACGCAGCCTTTCGGGATACCGACAGGATCTATGGAACGTACACTTTTGGTAGGAGATTTTCTCTTCGTAAATAAGTTGAATTACGGTTATAGAATGCCGATGCGTCCACTGGCAATTCCATTTTTGCAAAGTACTATTTTCGACAAAGGCGGTAATGGAAATCCGAAAGATGATCCAAAATCCTATGCTGAAGGGGTAGATTTACCTTATTTTAGATTACCAGGTTGGGAAAAGCCCAAGCGTAATGATATTGTTGTCTTCAATTATCCTGCAGATTCAGTCCACACGGCAATCGACCGTAAAGACCCTTACGTGAAAAGACTTGTTGCGGCAGCCGGGGAAACCATTGAGTTTCGAAATGGCGAACTTTTTGTCAATGGAAAACCCGAGAAGAGAATGGGTGATGCTGAGGTTCAACATGCCTACAACGTACAAACCAACCAGATGTTGGACATGGACATGATCTACAACGCCTACGGATTTCTTCCGGTAAACGTTCAAGATTTGGGTGATGGTGCATACAACTACCGATTTAGTGGTTTGACGGATAAATTTGCTAAAGAATTTAAAGAAATTCAAGGTGTTGTTTCAGTCACTCAAGATATTCGCCCAAAAGGAGAGAAAGATATTTCCTATTATCCCGATATGGCAAAAAGTCAGGAGGCTGGTAAGTGGGTATTTACCGATAAAGTAAATGTTTCAAACACCATTTTTCCAAGTAATAAAAATTGGAATATTGATTGGTACGGTCCATTGCGTGTTCCTAAAAAAGGAGATGTAATTACACTTACAGCTGATAATCTTCCGGAATATCAAAAGATTATTACAGAATACGAGGGCAATACTTTAGAAACCAAAAATGGACAATTTATCATTAACGGAGCTCCTGCGAAGCACTATACTGTAAAATATGACTATTACATGATGATTGGTGACAATCGTGATGCGTCTTTAGACTCTCGATTCTTTGGTTATGTTCCAGAAACGCATATTGTAGGTAAGCCCATGTTTACTTGGTTGAGTTTGGAAGGTGTGTTTGCCGACTCAAATTCAGACTATCAGGCTCCAAAAAAGAAGATACGTTGGGACCGCATGTTTAAAGCGACCAATACCGGAGATGCAAACAAAACATCATACTGGTGGCTAGCAGTAGCAATCTTAGTCTTATTCTTCGGATGGGAGTATTTTGAAAAGCTATTCAAAAAGAAAAAAGAAGATTAAAGAAAATCGCCCTTCCTAAAGGCTAACAGGATGTTTTTGAAATGCTTATTTTGAGAACATCCTGTCTTTATTTTAAGAAATACCCCAATTTGAAACATGATGTCAAAAGCCGTATTCCCTCTATTTTACTTTCCGCCAGTAGCGTGGTTTTCCGCATTGGTAAAGGAAAAATCACCTATTTTTTTCGAAAGGTTTGAAACATTTCCGAAGCAAACGTATCGCAACCGAACGACAATCTATGCTGCAAATGGCAAACTTTCGCTGATGATTCCAATTCAACATTCGGGAAGTCGAGTGATGAATGATATCCAGATTTCAGATGTTGAAAATTGGCGAAAGCAACATTGGAAGTCTATTGAATCGGCGTATCGTGGTTCTCCTTATTTCGAATTTTACCAAGACAAAATTCAATCGGCAATCTTTCTTGAGGAATCATCTCTGCTAAAGTTTAACCAAAATGCGTTAAATATTCTTTTCAATATACTCAAATGGGATGTGCCTTTTCAGTTTACCGAAGATTATACGAAGGAAATTGAGGGAACTGACTACCGCAATCAGTGCTCAGCAAAGTCGAAGGTTGATCTCGGCTATCCAGAGTATTATCAAACATTCGATGAAAAATTTGGATTTATAGAAAATTTATCAATTTTGGATGTCATCTTTAATCTGGGGCCAGAAAGTAGTTCTTATTTGAGAAAAATTTAAATCATGAAAAGTGTACTGTCATCTATTGCGATTACGCTATCAATTTTTTTTAATGCGCAGGATTTCACGTTGATTCCATTAGGTGTTCGCGGTGGAGTTGATGAAGCTAACTTATCAGCCTATCTGATTGCTTCCGGTTCTAAGGATGCGTATTTAAGTTTGGATGCAGGTACCATTCATTCTGGTGTTCGAGCCTTTCTGCAAACAGAAAAAAGTACAAGTGATCCTATGGATTTTGTAAAGGAAAATATCAAGGGCTATTTTATTTCGCATCCCCATTTTGATCATTCGTCGGGGCTTATAATAAACGCTCCAGAAGACAGTCCAAAATTTCTGTACGGCTCCAAAAATACACTAAACGCCTTTAAAAATCATGTTTTTAGATGGGACGTTTGGGGTAATTTTACCAACGAAGGTGAAGCGCCTGCATTAGGTAAGTATACTTATGAAAATTTAGACTTTGACAATTGGTTTGAAGTGAAAAATACAGATTTAATGGCTAAAATATATCCATTAAGTCATGTTGGAGCAAGTCTGAGCTCGGCAATTTTAATTAAGAATTCAAAAGATGCATACTTTTTGTATTTAGGAGATACTGGTGCCGATCGCATTGAGAACTCCAATCAACTGAAAATGCTTTGGAAGGCGATTGCACCGTTAATCCGAGAGAACAAGTTACGCGGAATTGCTTTAGAGTGTTCGTATGACAACAGTCAGCCTGATGATAAATTGTTTGGCCACCTAAAACCTGAGTTGCTTCTAGAAGAAGTGCTGGCCCTACAAAAATTGACAGGTAAGGAAGCTCTACGACGGGTGAAATTAATTGTAACGCACATTAAACCAAAAAAGGGAATTGATGCAAAGCTAAAAACCGAATTGCAATCACTGAACAATGTAATCTCTTGGGAAATTGCCGAACAAGGCAAAAAAATAACATTTTCAAAGTAGAAGAAACATGAAAAGAATGTACATCGCCGCAGCCTTATTTTTAGGAATAGGTCTAGGCTGGGCTCAAAATGCAAATGCTCCAGTAGAAACTCAAGCTGAAAAAGAGTTAAAAACGTGGTATCACAAGAATTATCAAAAAGATCAAGTTTTCGGTGTTAATACCGATGCAGCATATCAGTTTTTTGAATCAAAAGGTTTGAAGCCAAACTACGTGGTGGTCGGCGTGTTAGACAGTGGAGTAGAAGTGGATCATCCCGGTTTGGTGAAAAATATGTGGGTGAACTCTAAAGAAATTCCTGGAAACGGAATTGATGACGATAAAAATGGGTATGTAGATGATATCCACGGATGGAATTTTCTTGGAAATAAGAAAGGCGATGTCGATGTAGATAATATGGAGGTGACCCGAATTGTTAAGAAATATCAACCCATTTTTGAAGGATTAGACTCGGCAAAAAATAAAGCAAATCAACTAAAAATGCCCGGCGAGTTTCAGGCATACATGGACTCAAAACAAATTTTCAGTAAAAAAAGTATTGAGGCAAGGCAGAATTACGCCTTTTTCCAGAAAATGAGTACGCTTGTTCCTACCATGGTTCGCATGATAGATGGTAAGAATTTGACGATGGATGTTTTAAAAGGTCTGCGTCCAACAACGCAAGATGAAGCCATTTCACTCGATTTTCTGGGTCGTCTTTATACGGATCCTGAAATTCAAGGCAAATCGTCGGAAAAAGTAAAGGAGTATTTAGATAAGTTGATGAAAGATGCTCTGAAACAGTATGGAACAAGCGCCCTATATCAATACAATTTGGATTTCGATCCACGTAGCGAATTTGTTGGCGATGATTACGATAACTATAACGAAAAACACTACGGAAACAATCATTATGAGGGTCCAGATGCGCAACATGGAACACACGTTGCCGGTATCATAGCGGGATATCCGCAAGGAACAGAACCTCAATACGGCGTAGCCAGCAAAGTGGCAAAAATTATGTCTGTGCGCGTGGTTCCCGATGGTGACGAGCGCGATAAGGATATTGCCAACGCAATTCGATATGCGGTGGATAATGGGGCTAAAATTCTAAATATGAGTTTTGGTAAACCAATGTCTCCAGGAAAGAAATACGTGTGGGATGCTTTTACATATGCTCAGGACAAAGGGGTTCTTTTAGTGAAAGCTGCGGGGAACGAAAATGAAGATATTGCGATACATCGTTATTATCCAACTAATTTTACTACAGCTACCGATCCGACGCCATTTATTAATAACATGATTGTTGTTGGTGCTTCTACCAATGATAATAACAATCTGCGAGCTGATTTTTCCAACTATAACCAAAAAATGGTCAACGTTTTTGCTCCTGGAGATAAAATATATTCTACAGTTCCAGACGGGAAATACGAATACCTACAGGGTACTTCCATGGCATCGCCTGTTGTGGCAGGTGCGGCTGCAGTATTGTTGGCTTATATGCCCAATTTAAAGCCTCATCAAATCATTGAAGGTTTGGTGCGAACATCAAACAAATCCACTGTAAGCGCTCAGTTGACCGCTCCTGATAATGCTCGATTTGATTCCATTTCGGAAGCAGGTGGGGTGATTGATGTTGCGAAAGCGGCACAATATCTTTATGAAAAATACGGATCATCAGTAAAATCGGTTCCGAAGAAGATAACGCCTGTAAAGAAGGCGGTTAAGAAATAATTATGTAACAAATGAAAGCCTTATTGTAAGGCTTTTTTTTGTATAAATTGCGAATTTTGGCATACTTTTCTAATAGACCTAGACACAAAAATAATTTAGACTATGAAAAATATAATTTTAGCTGGAATTTTTGGAACAGCAGTTTTAGCATCTTGTTCAACAGCAAAAACAGCACAATCTAACAGAGCCGAATTTTTAAAATTAAAAGGTGATTGGCAAATTACAAGTGTCGATTATGACAAAAATTATTCTGTAAAACCTTTCGACGAGGGAGCAGACGCTCAGTGTTTTGTTGGTTCTCAGTGGAAGTTAGTTCCCAACAACTACACCGGGTCTTACACTGTAATTGGTGGAGGTTCTTGTCCATCGATTGTTCAGCCAATCAAGTTTGAAGTTGTTAATGGTTCCGAATTCAAATTCAAAAAAATTGTGGATGGTACCAAAGCTAAACAAAATATTTCAGGATATAGCTTACGATTAGTTAATCAGTCGGATTCAAGTTTTAGCTTGGAGCAAAATATTCCGACACCAAGCGAAACCGTAAGAGTAGTGTACAACTTCACTAAAGTAAATTAATAAACGCAAACATTATAAAAGATGAAACGAATCAATACAATAAATACAAAAGTAGCCGCATTATTTTTAGGATCAGCCTTATTATTAACAAGCTGTGAATCTGTTCAGAATGCGAATAATCAACAGAAAGGAACTGCGATTGGTACCGCTGCAGGAGCAGTAATCGGAGGTATTCTGGGTAATAATATCGGAAAAGGTAAAAATGCTCCAGCGGGCGCTGTACTTGGTGGTATCGTTGGTGGTGTCGCCGGTAACGTTATCGGTAACAAAATGGATAAGCAAGCTAAAGAGATTAAAGAAACTTTGCCTGGCGCTGAGGTAGAACGAGTAGGTGAAGGGATTAAAGTTACTTTGAAAGAAAATATGGTAAACTTCGGATTTGATTCATCCGACCTTACGTCTGCAGCGAAAGCCAATTTGGATAAGCTTGTGACGGTATTGGCAAATAATCCGGATACAAATATCAATATTTACGGTCACACCGACAGTAAAGGAGCAGATGATTATAACCAAAAGTTGTCTGAAAGACGAGCTAACTCGGTAAAGAATTATTTAGTCTCTCGAGGTATTGCTGCAAGCCGAATGATTTCTATGGGTATGGGTGAAGCAGAGCCAATTGCTTCTAATGAGACGGATGCAGGAAGAGCTCAAAACCGTAGAGTTGAGTTTGCTATTACAGCAAATGAGGACATGATTAAAGATGCTCAATCTGGAAATTAATTAGTATTTAAGATATTTTTAAGGTCGCTTATAGCGGCCTTTTTTTGTTGGTTCAAACACATTAATAAAAGAAAATTGCTATTTTTGCAGCAAACAGTTACTTGGGATGAAAAAATATATAAAATTGCTTCGGGTAGAACAATGGGTGAAGAATTTATTTGTGTTCGCACCTTTGTTTTTTTCGGGTAATTTTTTTCATCAAAATCTTTTACTTCAAAGTTTCTTCGCGTTTGTCATCTTTTCGTTAACGGCCAGTTCAATCTATATCGTAAACGATTACATGGATATAGAATCGGACAAAAAACATCCTGAAAAGAAAAACAGACCTTTAGCAAGCGGTGTAATTTCAAAATCGACAGCTATCGGAATATTCGTTATACTACTATCCCTGGTCATCACGCTGATTGTAGTGGCAGAGGGCTACTTTGGAATTTCATTATGGAAATTTTCAGTAATCATTGCAAGCTATTTTGTAATGAATTTGCTATATACGTTTAAACTGAAGCACGTTGCAATTATTGATGTATGCATTATCGCAGTTGGATTCGTTTTACGTGTGCTCGCAGGAGGCTATGCAACAGGAATTCCTATTTCGCAATGGGCGATTTTGTTAACATTTCTTCTTGCCTTGGTATTAGCAATTGGTAAACGAAGAGGCGAACTCATAAATGCACAGATTTCGGGCAAAACGAGACGATCACTTGATGGATATAATGTGCAGTTTTCGGATATCGCGTTGTCAATCTCAGTAACGCTTGCAATCGTGTCATATTTGATGTTTACGGTGACGCCAGAAGTACAAGAAAAATTTGGTATCAAGGTTTTTTACACGTTTATCTTTGTTGTATTTGCCTTTTTACGGTACCTGCAACAAACTTTGGTCTACAATAGAACCGAGTCACCAACAAAAATTGTCTATAAAGATCATTACATTCAAGTAACAATTGCGCTCTGGGCTATAACATTTATGATGCTGATCTACTACCATAATTGATGATGACATAATGATGAAGAATTTAAAAACACAAAAAGTAACCAACTGGGGAAATTATCCGGTGGTGGATGCCCTGATGAAATCCGCCGATTCCCTTTCTGAAATTCAAGAATTTGTTCGTTCTAACAAAGAAATAATCGCGCGTGGAAACGGGAGATGTTACGGCGATGCATCCTTAGGTGATGCGATTTTTTCAACGCGGCGCCTTAACAAATTTATTAGCTTTGATCGTCTTAATGGCGTTATTGAATGTGAATCAGGTGTTTTATTGTCTGAAATTTTAGAGGTTTCTGTTCCGCAAGGTTATTTTTTGCATGTAACACCAGGAACAAAATTTATTAGTGTAGGAGGAGCTATCGCATCCGATGTACATGGAAAAAATCATCATGCTGAAGGATGTTTTTCAGAGTATGTTCTGGAGTTTTCCTTGATGAAAACAGACGGTTCCGTGGTGGTTTGCTCGCAAGATACCAATTCTGATTTGTATTGGGCAACCATTGGCGGTATGGGCCTTACGGGAATCATTATTTCTGCTAAAATCAAATTAAAAAATATTGAATCGGTCTATATCCGTCAAGAAAGTATTAAGGCGGATAATCTAGACGAAATTTTTCAGTTGTTTGAAGAATCAGAATCGTGGACCTACAATGTGGCTTGGATTGATTGTATGCAAACTGGAAAAAATATCGGACGTTCGATTTTAATGCGTGGTGAACATGCGCTAAAAGCTGAGTTGCCTACCAGAATGCAGAAAAATCCCTTTAAACTGAAATCAAAATTTCATCCTACGGTTCCTTTTTATTTCCCGAATTTTGTGCTTAATAAAGCTTCGATAAAGCTATTTAACTGGTTGTATTTCAGTAAGCAACGTCAAAAAGAAGTTCATAACTTCGTAGATTATGATGCATTTTTTTATCCATTGGATGTTGTAAATGATTGGAATAAAATTTACGGAAAAAAAGGCTTCGTTCAATACCAAATGGTGATTCCGAAAGCTCAAGGAAAGGAAGGTATGACCAAAATTTTAAAAGCGATTGCAGCCTCTGGTAACGGATCATTCTTAGCGGTTTTGAAACTTTTTGGGAAAAATAATCCGCAAGCGTATAATTCCTTTCCGATGGAAGGCTATACGTTGGCGCTGGATTTTAAAGTCAATTCAAAATTGCCCAAACTCATCAAAACTCTTGATGATATTGTCGAAGAATTTGGTGGAAGAATTTATTTGACAAAAGATTGCATGAGCAAATCAAGCTTAACCAATTATTTGCAAAATGTGAACAACTCGAAATTTGTATCGCATCAGCACAAACGTATCGCTAACGGAACAAAGTAAACTATCAAAGTATACCCATTTCATGATTGTATTAGGAACCAACTCGGAAGTTGCACAAGCCTTTGTAGAAAAGGTTTTAATGGAAGGAAAAAGATACGAAAAGTTATTTTTACTTACCTCAAACAGAGAAACTGCAGACAAATTTGCCAAGCATATTGATGTTAAATATTTTCAGCCTTCGGAAATTATTGAGGTGGATTTAACCAAACAAATCAATTTTCATCATTTGGAGCACGTAAAATCCGATTTACTTTTTTGTGCTACGGGCTATCTTGGTCAAAATTCCGAAGATGGACTCTATGACGACAGTAATACCCAGAGGATTATAGACATAAACTACGCAAAGCTAGTTCCCTTGATGAATTTTTTTGCGCATAAATTTCAGTCGCAGCGTGGTGGGACGATTATTGGTTTATCTTCAGTGGCGGGCGAACGTGGCAGACAAAGCAACTTTATTTATGGTTCTGCAAAAGCTGCGTTTAACGCGTATTTAAGTGGTTTACGTAATTTTTTATATGACAAAAAAGTTCATGTTCTCACTGTAAAACCTGGTTTTATGGCAACGAAAATGACGGAAGATCTGCCATTAAATCCCAAATTAACGGCTAGTCCAACTCAAGCCGCGGATTGTATCTATAAAGCCTATCAGAAGAAAAAAAATGTTGTATACGTTTTGCCTATTTGGGCTGTAATTATGCTTGTTATTCGAAATGTTCCCGAATTTATTTTCAAAAAATTAAAAATGTAGTGGTATGAAAAAAGTGTATTTTTTCGATTTCGATGGCACGCTTACCCATCATGATACGATGTTTTTATTTTTGAAATTCTATAATCCCAAATCGTATTTTATTCAGTTTACGAAACACATACCGCTCTTTATTTTATTAAAGTTGAAATTAGCAGACGCCGAAAAGGTGAAAAAAAGCTTTATCTCTTCAATTTTGAAAGGGGAGACAGAGTCGCGAATTAAAGAAAAAGCCCAACAATTTTTTGATAAAGAATATCGGAAATTAATTCGCTCAAATGCTATGGATTTTATCAAAAATATTGATCGAGCAAATACCGAATCTTTTATCGTGACGGCGTCATTAGATATTTGGGTGCATCCTTTTGCTGAAAAATTCAAAATGAATCTTATTGCCACCGAAGCCCTTTTTTCGGATGGTGTTTTTACGGGTGATTTTAGAACAAAAAACTGCAATGGTGATGAAAAATTAGTCCGAATCAAAAAGGCGATTGATGGTTTAAATTATGATAAGTCAATTGCTTTTGGAGATACTTCAGGTGATCAAGCGATGCTTACTTGGGCCGATGAAAGTCATTATCGTTTCTTTCATTGATTTGAATGTTTTGCATGAGAACGGACATCTTTAACGTAACTCATTCCTTTTTTTAGATATATTCTCCTATTAGAATCCTTTATTCTGCATAATTCAGCTTAATTTTAAACTTTTGAAGTTTTCCGTTGGGATTTTTGGTATGATGAAAAATAGCAGAAAATTCACTAAATTGCTGCGCAAATAAATCGACAAATATTACGTTAAAAATGGAAAAAGTATATCTGGATAATGCCGCTACAACACCACTTTCAGTAGAAGTAATCGACGCGATGGTGGATGTTATGAAAATCAATTACGGCAATCCGTCTTCAACTCATAGTTTTGGTCAAGAAGCAAAAGCATTAATTGAAAATGTAAGGAAGAATATTTCAGATGCACTCCAT
>JAYRQH010000246.1:0-6728 GCA_041910715.1 Bergeyella sp. | reverse complement strand
TAATGCCAAAAATTGCTTGTCGCTACGTCTCTCGTTTTCAGGAAAAGCGGTAAGATACGATTGATAAATTTTTTCAGTACGAAAATCTTCTTCTGAGAGAAGTGGTAAAAATTCCATCATAAAATTGAATAATTAGAGGTCGAAAACGCTAGGTCGTCTAATAAAAAAAATGTCCTTAACCCAAAGTAAAAAAGCCATTCCTAGATAAAATAAGAAGAAAATGCCTGCCGTCGCAAATGTGGAATAGATAAAGAAAACCCGCAGTTTGGATACGGGAATACCGAGCTTGGTTCCCATTCTTGTGAGTACCCCAAACCATTCTCGTTCGGCTTTATGACGGATGTTTCCTAACATGGCATATCAGGATTTCATCAAGTGCAATCCTATGCTGCAAGATAAACATTTTTTATGTGAACAGAAAGTTTTGTATTGATGGATAAATGCTTGGGAGTCTAATGCTGAGGCGATGGGAATACGAAGGTTTTTCCATGCCTTGATGAGATTATTATCCTCAGCTTTTATGTTCTTATAAATCTCGAGTAAATCATCAATTTTTTCTTCGTCGTGATTTCTAAAATAAAAATACTGAAATGGAAGTACCGTATTGAGCAAAATACGGTCAATAAACGTAGAACTTAATTTTTTTGCGTATTGTTTTTCCGATATTTTGCCTAACGTGAAATGAGAGTCCCAATATGAGGATGCTGTTATTGATTTAAAATGGGCATAGAGCTCATCATAGGTCATAGCATGTATTAACTTCGAAAATAGATTGGGAATGTGGTGATACACCTGCGCGAGTTGTGAAAGCCGAATTGTCGGGAAGTTGTCTGGACGTAATTTGGAGAACTGGGGTCTGTAGATTTCGTCTTGAAGTTGAAATTTGGTTTTTAAGTAGTCGTATTCATTTTTCCAAAGTAGACTTTGTTCATCCATTGGCTCAGCTAGCAATCCCGCCTTGCCCAGAAAAAGTGCCTCCAGTTGGTGACTAGAATGTCTGATTTTTTGAAGAATATTAAATGGGATATTCTCGGCCCAGTTTTTAAATTGGTTAGCATTTACTTTCAGTCCAAAAGAATATGCTAAATAATGGAAAAATACTTCTTCCAGGTTATTCTTGCAGCGCTCCAAATCAATCTCGATCTGCTGTGCTTTCCCATCCAGTTTCTTGAGAACCAATTCTTC
Organism: Bergeyella sp.; assembly: GCA_041910715.1. Lineage (GTDB taxonomy): Bacteria > Bacteroidota > Bacteroidia > Flavobacteriales > Weeksellaceae > JAFAFC01. The sequence continues at coordinate 5,543 of JAYRQH010000246.1, read as the reverse complement.
CGAAAATTGAAATGGAATGTGAAAAGGCTTCAATAGGGTTTCGCAGGGAATGAAAAATTGATCGTGGTGTAAATCGGTGTATTTAGTAACAACTTCTGCTGATACGTAATTTTTTAAAACGAGCGTAGGTGTGTTTTTTGTGTAGAGCTCCTCCAGAAAAGTATCTTCCTCATACACTACATGAAGAATGATGTTGTCAAAAAAGGGATCACTGCGATGGTTATGAAGTTTCCAGTCGGAAGCCTTCACATGAATCTCGATAGGACCACAGAAAATTAGATCGTTAATTTTTATTTTTGCATCGAGAAAATCGGGTCCTGAATTGTAATTCCAAGTTCCGAAATTTAAAATTTCAAGACAATTTCCTTCAGTATCTTCAAAGTTTGTATTTCTGAAGATTTTATAATTCCAAATATACTGAAGGAGTTTTTCAGTCACAATTTTTTACATGAAGTTTACTGTCTTTAAAATCGTCAATCGTTTTTCGATACATCGCCTCGTATTCGGGAAGGATGTTTTTAAGATCAAATTTAAGCGCTTGCTCTTGTGCATTTGCTTTCATTGTGGCAAGCAGATTTTCGTCTTTCAATAGTTTTATGGTGTAGTTGCTCATCGCCTCTACATTGCCCACTTCTGCAAGAAAGCCCGTTTCCCCCTGAATATTTACTTCGGGAATTCCGCCGGCGTTAGAACTGACTACAGGCGTTCCCGCAGCCATCGCTTCTAAAGCTGCGAGACCGAAGCTTTCCTGTTCGGAAGGAAGAAGAAATACGTCAGATAATTGCAGAATTCGGTATAGATCATTTACTTTTCCTAAAAGTCTGATTTTATCTATGAGTTCAGGATTTTCTTCTAAAAATTGGGTGACTTTCTCCATTTCTGGCCCTTCACCTATAATAATTAGTTTCGATTTAACTTGAGCATGTACATTTTTGAAAATCTGCAAAACGTCTTCAATACGCTTTACCGGCCTCAAATTGGAAACGTGAATGAGAAGTTTTTCATCCGTGTTGGCAAACTGTTTCCGCTGACAGGTTGTGTTATTAATGAAATCCGTATTATCGATAAAGTTATTGATCACCTGAATATTTTTTTTGATATTAAAAATTTTCAAGGTGTCGTATTTTAAACTCTCGGAAACCGTGGTGATCGCATCCGACTGATTGATTGAAAATTCGACGGCGTGTTTGTAACTCGGATGCTGACCTACTAATGTAATATCTGTACCGTGAAGGGTAGTCACCAAAGGAATATCTTTGCCTTCACATTTTAGCATTTGTTTCGCCGTAAAAGCGGCATATGCATAAGGAATGGCATAATGAGCATGAAGCAAATCAAGCTTGTACAAATTGACAACTCTATAAATCATGGATGATAACGCAATATCATACGGTTGATACTGAAATAGGGGATAGGTTTGTACGTTTACCTTATGAAAAAAAATATTGGGATTGGTAATGTCCAAACGAGCGGGTAGATTATTGGAAATAAAATGAACCTCGTAGCCTTTGTTGGCCAAAGACATTCCTAATTCTGTCGCTACAATACCACTTCCACCGTATGTCGGATAACAAAGGATTCCGATTTTCATTATTTTTATCTTTATGCTGTTATGAGTTTAAAGATACATAGAAATCAATCGTTCTGTGTATTTTTCTTTTTACTTTTTTTCCTTATCGATACCCATTCCGTACGGCAATTTTTCATTAATTACCACCGGAAGTCGACCGTGAATTTTGGTTTTTCCCATAAGTGCTCGCGCTGTGCTTATCATAGAGTCGTCATTATTTTCGTAAGATACCAAAACAGTGGATATGGGCTCAATATTTACATCTGCTAAAGCATAAGGACTTCCAAATACATTTAAAATCACTTGATTTTTAGTAGCAAGGTCTGCGAGTATTTTTTTGCTTTCGGGAGAAATAACATACGGCTTGTACGCGGTAGAATTATCTTTATGAAGTCCTACAATGACCTTAGAGTTGGGTGGGATGCTGCCAATTTCAGTCGCTTTTTTTACAATCACGGTGGATGAGAGGTTTAGTTCCTTTGCGAATGCCTCAAAAGGAGCTTCCTCCAGGGGAACGTAATAGTATGTTGTCGTGCAATCTAACGGCAGCATTTTTTGAGAATCCTTTAGTAAAGTGATCGCATTTGCATACAGCTTCTGATTTAATTCTTTGTGCGCTGGCGAATTCAAATCTTCGTTAATGTTTTTAGGATCTCTATTTTGGTATTTGTCTAGACCTAAAAAGTACTTGGTCATCAAAATCTTCTTCACACTTTCTTCAACACGCTTTTGCGAAATTTCACCTTTGTCAATCGCTTGCTGAATGCGCTTTTTTCCGTTGGCTACCTCTTGCGAAAAGAGCATGATGTCATTCCCCGCATTGAAAGCCAATTCGTCCAATTCTCCAGGTTTGTATTTATTTGCTACCGCACCCATGTTCAGAGCATCAGTAATAATAAGACCTTTGTATCCCAATTTGTTTTTTAGTAAATCCGTAATTACGCTTTTAGAAACGGAGGCCGGTACGTTTTTTCCTTTTTCAATAGCAGGAACGTGTAAATGAGCTACCATAATTCCTCCAATTCCTTTATCCATCAGATTTTTGTAGGGAGCCAATTCCACTTCTTCTAAACGTTTCATCGAATGATTAACCACGGGAATATCATAATGCGAGTCTACAGCGGTATCGCCATGACCTGGAAAATGCTTAATTGCAGCTAGAATCTGATTGTTTTGTAATCCATTTGAATAGGCTAACGCAGATTGCGTAACATTATTCACATCCGAACCAAAACTTCGATTTCCTATGATGGGATTTTTAGGATTGGTATTGACGTCCACAACGGGTGCGAAATCCCAGTTGATTCCCATCCGTTTGCTGTCTTTAGCAATTTGGGCCGACATTTCAGTAATAAGCGATTTGTCCTGAATGGCTCCTAAGGTTATTGCCCAAGGAAGTTTGTATGCTGTATTGATTCGTTGAAAAAGACCCCATTCCGCGTCCATCCCAATCAACAAAGGTACTTTTGATTTAGCTTGGAATTCGTTCACCAGTTCAATCTCTCGTGCCGCATCATCCTGCATCAGGATCAAGCCGCCAATTTTGTCCTGTACAACAATGTTTCTAATGTTATTTATAAACTCCTCTCCTTTATTGGTATATAAAGCAACAATGAACAGTTGTCCTAATTTTTCATCCTGCGAAAGATTGTTATATGTCTTGTTTACCCATTCTTCAGCTTTTTTATGATCCGACTTCGAGTAATTTTTTGGGACGTACTGTGCGCTTATCGTCGTGATACCTAGTAGACAACCGATAATTCCTATAAAAAATTTCATTTTCCTATTTAATAAAGTTTTTAGCAAATGTACAAATTTAACACCTCATGATTTTACTAATCTAAAAAAGTGGTACATCATTTGGTAGTATTTGTGAACAGAATTTTAATATTAACTATAAAACAATTATAAAAATGAAAAAGTATTTAAGTTTATTTCTTTTAGGTCTCTTTAGCCTTGTTCTTTGGAGTTGTTCAAACGACGATAACAATGGAGGAGATGGAGATACATATTCGGTAGTATACGATATGACAGACTCGTTCGTTGTTAATTCCGATGGTAGTACAAAAACAATTGGAGGTAAATTTGGTAGTTTATTACCTGAGTCTGATGTTGTATTGGTATACAGACAACAGGCGGTAGACGGTGGAAATATCGTGTGGAGACAGTTGCCAATTACCTACTATCTAAACGAAGGTGAGTTGGATTACACATTTGATTTTACACGTGCGGATGTTCAAATTTCTGTTGATGGAACAATGGATTTCAGAAATCAGAACTCAAATTTTGTAGGTTCTTATTTGAACAACCAAAAATTTAGAGTTGTAATTGTTCCTGCTTCATTTGGTGGTAAAAATGCAAAAGTTGACTACAGCGATTACAACAGTGTTATTAAGCATTTTAACATTGATGATTCAAACCCAAAAATCTTGAAGTAATACATTTCAACTAATCATAAAATCCCAGTTTCTTCTGAAGTTGGGATTTTTTTTATGGGATGATTTCCAAAGAAACCAAGATTAGTTTTGTAAATTCGCATCTTAATACCTTAAAAAAATTATGAGCGTACATATTAGTGCAAAAAAAGGAGAAATAGCAAAAGTGGTATTGCAACCAGGTGATCCGTTACGAGCTCAGTATATTGCGGAGAACTATTTGGAAAATGCCCAACTCGTAAGCAAAACACGAAATATTTTTTTCTACACGGGAACGTACAAAGGAACACAAATTACCGTTGGCGCAAGTGGAATGGGATGTCCCAGTATCGGAATTTATTCATACGAGTTATATACAGAGTACGAGGTGGATACCATCATCCGAATCGGAACATGCGGTGCCTATACGACTGATTTGAATTTATTCGATATTCTAAATGTCGAAAATTCAGCAAGTGAAAGTACTTACGCGAAGTATGCTTGGGAAATCGACGGCGATTTAATTTCGCATCAGGGTTCAACATTCGATTTAATAAACACGACGGGAGCAAATATGGGATTGGAGATTAAGCCAACCAATATTCATACAAGTGATATTTTCTACAGAAAAGATCCGAACATTCCTCAAGTTGCACAAAAGTACAATTGTTCTGCAGTGGAGATGGAAGCATTTGCTTTATTTGCTAATGCAAAGCATCTGAATAAAAATGCTGCAACCATTCTTACGGTTTCTGACATTATTCCTACAGGTGAGCAAATTTCCGCAGATCAGCGTGAAAAAGCTTTGCGTACGATGATGGAACTTTCTTTAGAGACCGCAATCTTGATTTAGTATCAAAACAACAATACTAAAAAAGTCAGGAAAAAATCCTGACTTTTTTTATTCTGATTTTTTGTCATCATCTAGCAGATGGCCAAAATATTCTTTTTTCGTTTTTAAATAGCCTTCACTACTTTCATTAGCAGCAATCTGCAAAGGAACCCGTCGGTTCAGTTTAATACTGCTGTTTTCTACCGCCTTTATTTTTTCAGGATTGTTTGTCAACAAGTTGATTTCTGTAGCGCCCAATTCTTTTAAAATATCAATCGCTACACTAAAATCGCGATCGTCAGCAGGTAAACCTAACTGAATATTGGCCTGAACCGTGTCAAGTCCATTTTCCTGCAAGGCATACGCTTTTAATTTGTTGATGATCCCAATATTTCTGCCTTCCTGACGAAGGTATACAATCACGCCACCGTGTTCTTGCATATACTTCATTGCGGTGTCCAACTGTTGTCCACATTCGCATTTTTTAGAATGAAAAACTTCACCCGTTAGACATTCGGAATGAAAGCGAACGTTTACAGGTTTAGAGAAATCGGTATTCTCTGCGACCAAAGCCACTTGTGGAGTCCAATCGTTTTCATTTTCAGAAAAAGCAATCATCTTAAACATTCCATAATCCGTTGGAACATTAGATTCGGCTTGTCTTTTTACCATAAAATAGGGAGGTACTTATTGTTGTACAGAAATAGAGTTGGTAGTATTGTTAAGG
>JAYRQH010000245.1:0-6863 GCA_041910715.1 Bergeyella sp. | reverse complement strand
ATTTTTTGCTTAAAAAATTAGGTATAAAATACTAGTATAAACAAAAAGACGGAGAAAACCTCCGTCTTTTTTATCCTATAAATAATTTGCTATTACGCGTTGTAATGCGCCATAACCTCGTTTAAAACAACATCAGGGTTAGAATCGGTTGACGTACCCAATGTAATGTTTAAATTTTTGTACTGTGGTGTTTCAAGAAGGTAGTTTCGTAGTTCCTCTTGCGCGATACCAGGACCTGTAACATATAAATCTACTGAATTGGTAATTGCCTTTTCTATCTCTTTGTAGAATTTAACACGGTTTGTTTTCTCCGCATTATTTGCCGCATTTTCATTTGAATTCCCGTGCTGAATCTCTGCTTTTAGCGTATCAGAAACATTCCAATCGGTTACTTCAAAATCGTTATGGTTTTTTACAACTACTGCTTTTGTTTGATCGATCCAAAGACCGGCTACTTTTTTTTCAGACATAATTTTATTTTTTAGTTATACATAGTTATCAATTATCATGCAAACCAATTCTTAATACGTGTTAAAAAATTAGAGAAACCCAATCAGTTTTCAATACGGCGATTCACTCAATTCTGTTTTCTTATGTATACAATTTAGCGAGATACGAGTAATCATCCTGAATGACTTTTGTTATTTTAAAACCATTCTGCTGGGCTGCATTTTTTAAGGTATTAAAATCCAAATACAACCATTTTATCGGTTCTTCAGATTCGTTTTTGTAATGGACAATATAATCTAATTCACCATAATATCCGGTGGCAGGAATATAGTAGCCTCCATCTTCGTCCTGGTCAAACATATACAAAATATCCGTGCCATCAATTAATATCTGTCCATCGGGATTTAAAAGTTCCGATAGTTTTTTTAGATAAATATCGATCACATGTAAACTTTTGAATATTCCCGTACCATTCATCAACAAAAGAATCGTATCAAATTTCTGATCGTCATATTGTAAAATATCGCCAAGCCAAACCTTTTTTACACCGCGAGCTTCACAAATTGCAATCGACTTTGGTGAAATATCTAAAGCAACAACATCCATCTGGCGGTCGTTCTGTAAATATAAGCTGTGTGATCCTGCACCTGCCCCCACGTCGAGTACCCGACCTTTAGCAAGGGATAATGCCTTCTGCTCCACAACATTCATTTCAGGAAAAGTCCGAAACAGATAGGAAACAGGAAGCTCATCCAGCTCTGATATGGAGGTTTCCGTTTGTAAATCTTCAGGATTTTCATTGTAATAATAATCCCAGATGGCTTGACCCATTAAATCTTTCATTGAAATTTAGAAACTTTTAATCATTTAAAATTTTAAAAACCTCACCCAACTCCTTTACTAAATCGGAAGGAAGAACAGATTCTTTACTGTATTTTTCTGTAGCGAAATCTCCAGCTTTACCGTGAATCCAAACGCCTAAAAGGGAAGCTTGCAAGCTGCTGTAATTTTGAGCAATTAATGAAGTGATAATCCCGGTAAGCACATCACCGCTTCCTCCTTTTGCCATACCTGAATTTCCGGTTACATTATAATAAACCTTACGTTCTGGCGTTATTATTTGCGTGCGATGATCCTTCAGTATAATATAAATTTGATATTTCTGTGCCGCATCTCGCGCTGCATCCAAGCGTTCATACGAGTTTTTAAACGAACCAAAAATACGTTCAAACTCTTTAAGGTGTGGTGTAAGCACAGAATCTTTTGGCAAATACTCCAACAGATCCGACTCGAGTGAAATAATATTCAGAGCATCAGCATCTAAAACCAATGGCTTTTTACATTTCTTTAAAAACTTAGCAAATGCCTTTCTCGTACTTTCTTCGGTACCCAATCCTGGACCAATTGCTGTGGTAAAGTCGGAGTCAACTTCAATTTTATCAATAAAGTCTTCACCTGCTTTTATAAACATCGCTTCTGGATTGGATGTCTGCATGATATGATAGCCCGAATCTGCAGAAATTGAATAAACCAAACCGCTGCCCGTCCGTAAAGCCGCAGACACCGATAATACGGCTGCCCCCATTTTGCCATAACTTCCGGCAACAATTGCCGATTTACCAAAACGTCCTTTGTGCGAAAAATCTTCACGTTTCTTAAAAAAGTCCTGAATAATTTCCTGATCATTAACATAGAAATCGGTATCTACCTGATCGATAAAATCTTGACTCAATTTGATGTCCAGTATATGCACTTTTCCCGCAAACATTCCGGTTTCTGGATGGAGAAACGTTCTTTTCCAAGTTTGGAACGTCAGCGTGTCATCCGCATTAAAAATCACGGAATCATCCGGCTGCAAATCATTTGCGAATAACCCTGACGGGATGTCGATAGCAATTCGTCTAACTTTTTCAAGCTTATTTACTTTTTTTATTAATTTAGCTAAAACCCCATCAATACGGCGATTGAGACCTGTCCCGAAAAGCGCATCAATAACACAGGAATTTTCTTCATACTTTAAATCCTGAGCCTTTTCGTAATCTATAATTTCAATATCTCCGTTTTCACGGATTCGTTTGAGATTTTTCGCTGCCTCCGGTGTGAAATCTTGACCGATAAGCGTGACCACTTTCACATAAAACCCTTGCTTTTTTAGCAACCTAGCAATTGCAAATCCATCGCCACCGTTATTTCCAGCACCACTTAAAATGGTAAACTGCTTAATTTGATATAGGTTTTTAGAAATCCAATCAACACATGCCTCTGCTGCACGCTCCATTAAACTTATTGAAGAAATGGATGTATTTTTAATGGTAAAATTGTCGCATTCTTTAATCTGTTTTGCACTTAATATCTTCATAAAATTAGAGTATATGCAAAATTAACCAATTACGATTTTATAAACTACGAAAGGACCATTTGTTTATATGATTTATATCCAATTTTAACAATTTTTCACACTTAAGAAAATTTTTGAAAAATTAATTCTATTTTTGTCGAGAATTTAAAAACACGAAATATGGGATTTATTAAAGAATTCAAAGAGTTTGCAATTAAAGGAAATGCCTTTGATCTAGCCGTTGGGGTAATTATTGGTGGAGCCTTTGGAAAAATTGTTACCAGCGTTATTGATGATTTGATAATGCCGATTGTTGCAGCTATTGTTGGGAAACCTGATTTTAGCAGCATTTATTATGCAATGGGTAAAGGTGCCGAAAATATTCCAGCGGGGGCTACTTTAGAGAAAGCTAAAGAGATTGCGCCAGATGCGGCTATTTTTGCATATGGTAATTTCATTACGGTTGCGATCAACTTTTTACTTTTAGCTTTGGTTGTTTTCATGATGGTGAAAGCGATTAACAAAATGAAGAGAAAAGAAGAGGAAGCCGCTCCAGCAGGACCAACTCAAGAAGAATTATTAAGTGAAATCAGAGATTTGCTTAAAAACAAATAGATTCTTGCAGTACACAAAAAAACCAAAGCCACTTTAAAGTGGCTTTGGTTTTTTTATTATAATGCTTACTGAACCTGCAAAATGCTGCAAATTTGTTCAGCTAATGAGAGGGCAATACGATCTTGCGCTTCTACCGTAGAGGCTCCTGTATGCGGTGTTAATGAGATTTTTGGATGGTTAAGTATCTTTTTGGAAGGTGTAGGCTCATTAATAAATACGTCTAAACCAGCAAAAGCTACTTTACCCGAATCTAAAGCTTCTACCAAAGCATCTTCATCAATAACGCCTCCGCGCGAACAATTGACAATAGCTACACTGTTTTTCATCTTCGCAAATTCTTCCGAACCAATTGCAAAACCATCAATCTGCGCAGGAATGTGTAACGTTATGAAATCCGAATGTTGTAAAACATCTTCCAGTGGTTCCGTTTCTATATCAACATTAATAAACTGATTGTTATAAAATTTTACTTTGATGCTTGCTTTACCAATATTTGTATCGGCAGCAATTACGCGCATTCCAAGTCCTAGCGCGATTCGGGCTACTTCCTGACCGATTCTCCCCATACCAATGATGCCAATGGTTTTACCTCGCAATTCAATTCCTTCCGAATAGGCTTTTTTCAATTTTGAAAACTCGGTATCACCTAAGCCTGGCATCTTACGGTTGGAATCTTCTAAAAATCGCGCACCGGTAAAAAGATGGGCAAAAACCAGTTCGGCAACGGAAGCCGAAGAAGCGGCAGGAGTATTAATTACGTGTAATCCTTTAGATCGAGCATAATCCACATCAATATTATCCATCCCAACGCCACCACGTCCAATAATTTCTAAACTGGGACATTGATCAATTAAATCCTTTCGTACCTGTGTGGCACTACGTACCAAAAGTGTCTTTACTTGATGTTCGTTAATGTAATCCGCAAGCTGATCTTGGGGTACTTTATTTGTTTCTACATGAAATCCTTTTGCTATTAGAGCGTCAATTCCCGACTGTTCTAATCCATCATTTGCTAATACATTCTTCATTATTAATCTTTAAATACTTCTACCGTCACTTGCTTCTCCACCAAATCTGTAAACTTCCCTTTAAAACGAGTCGCACGTACAATGTGGTTATCAATCCAATGGTAATTTCCTCCGCGTGGTTTTCCGCAAAGAACACTGTGGTATTTGAAGCCGTGCTTATCTAACCAATCAATTGTTATCTGTTTCAAATCTTCCGTTCTTGACGTAAAAAAACAAATCTGATGGCCTTCATCGTACCAGCGATTGATAACTTCCAATGCATCGGGATACGGCTCGCACGTGCTCATTCGCTCCGGTTCTTCATTGGGCACATCTTCGGTAATTGTACCATCAATATCAATTAAATAATTTTTGATACCGTCTTTTAATTTCGGACTGATTTTACCATCATATTCCAAATCCATACGCTGTGATTTTTACTTCAACAAAAATACAAATTATTAAGCTCTCTAAAATACGATTCGTACTAATTAACAATTTATTTAACAATGGGAAAAAGACTTTCATAGGACCTTATATTTTTAGTATTTTTGAAAAAATCTATTTTATGAAGTGGTTATACATACTCAGTTTTCTTGCACTTTCTCAATGGACTCATGCTCAAGAGAAATACGTACTCGTTATTCATGGCGGAGCAGGCGCTATGACGAAAGAAATGATGACGCCCCAGATGGAAAAAAAGTACAGGGAAAAATTAACCGAAGCACTACAAGAAGGATATAAACAACTGAAAAATGGGAAATCATCCGTAGACGCTGTTGAAGCTGCAATAATTGTTATGGAAAACTCACCACTTTTCAACGCAGGAAAAGGCGCTGTACTCACCCATGATGGTAAAAATGAACTCGATGCATCCATCATGCTAGGAAAGGACAAATCGGCAGGCGCTGTTGCGGGTGTTACCACCATCAAAAATCCTATAAAGGCAGCGATTGCGGTCATGCAAAAATCAAAACACGTGTTACTTTCTGGGAAAGGTGCAGAGGACTTTGCTAAAGAACAAAACCTAGAAATTGTAGACCCTAAATACTTTTGGACCGAAGATCGGTGGAAGGCTTTACAAAAAGCTTTAGAACGCGAAAAAAACACCGCAAAGCCAAGTGCACAGCATTTTGATTCTAAAGATGCCTTCTTAATGAACGATTATAAATTTGGTACCGTGGGCGCAGTCGCTCTAGACAAAGAAGGCAATATCGCGGCAGGAACCTCAACAGGCGGAATGACGAACAAACGTTGGAATCGATTGGGAGACTCACCGATCATTGGTGCGGGAACTTATGCCAATGAGCAAGTGGGAGTTTCTGGAACGGGTTGGGGTGAGTATTTTATACGATCTACCGCTGCGCGAACCGTTGCTGCAAAAATGGAGTACCAAAATAAATCAGTAGAAACTGCTGGACAAGAAGTTATTGATGAGATTGCTAAAATGGGCGGCGATGGCGGCCTTATTGTACTGGACAAAAACGGAAACATGGCTATGCCTTTCAATACGAGCGGAATGTATCGAGGCGCTGTAACAGAATCGGGTAAAATAATTGTACACATTTACAAGTAAGCACAAGATGGTTTTTAAAATTCAGACTCTAAAGGAATGGCAAAATGTGATTGATGCAATCATGCTGGAATTTCACTACCCCATTCTCCTACTTAAAGGAAATTTGGGAGCTGGAAAAACAACGTTCACGAAAGAATTTGTTGCAAGATTAGGCTCGGAAAACGAAGTCTCCTCTCCCACCTACTCTATTGTAAATGAATACGACACTCCCAAGGGCAAAGTATTCCATTTGGATTTGTACCGGCTAAAAAACATCGAAGAAGTCTATGATATTGGTATTGATGACTACTTTAAGCAAAGCTTTTTGACCATTATTGAATGGCCGGAAATTTATGAAGAAGACCTTTTGGGTGTACCGTATCACGTTATTCAAATCTCAAAAGAAGAGAATGTACGGGTAGTGAAATTTTTAACCATAGAATAATTCAATTAATGTATATTTGTAGTCCAAATCAGACACTAAAAAGGTAGTTATTGCATGAGCGGATCTATTTTCACCCCTTTTACCGAAGAAGATTTACTTCCAAAAGAAGAAAAACTTGAAGTATTAAAAAAAGGCAAAAAATTCAGCATTGGAATCCCAAAAGAAAAGGGACTCAATGAACGTCGAACGTGTATCACACCCGACGCAGTACAAGTTTTGGTGAATAATGGACATAACATTATCATTGAAGAAGGCGCGGGAAACGGCTCATTTTACACTGATTTGCAATATTCAGAAAGCGGTGCAACTATCGTTAGCGATCCCAAAGAAGCTTTCCAGCAAGATTTAATTTTAAAAATAAATCCTCCTACAGAAGAGGAAATTTTATATCTAAGACCGTGTTCCTACTTAATTTCTGCTTTACAAATCAACTTACGCGAGAAAGCGTATTTT
>JAYRQH010000244.1:0-5683 GCA_041910715.1 Bergeyella sp. | reverse complement strand
CGAAATGAGTTGCTTCCCTTTCATTTCGAAGTGATTCGCGATTCCATCAACCAGCAAGTTGATATGTATGAACGTACCATCGAATTTGCTGTGTACGAGGAGGGAACCTTTAGCATTCCAAAATTTGACATTCGGGTTGGAGATCAGATTCTCAGTACGGTTCCATATCAGGTGGAGGTTGTTAATTCCGCAAAGAAAGAAGATCAAATCAACGATATCATGAATAACAAGGAGGTTAAACTTGATATTCAGGACTATTGGCAGATGTATAAATTATACATTTTGGCAGCATTGATTGTAATTGCGCTCATTATTTTCACGTATTTATTAATTCGATACGGTAAAAAACGTAAATCAGCGCCTGTAGTGACGACCAATCAAACCTTAAAAAAGCTGGATGCTTTAAAAAAGAAAGGCTATATCGAGAATGGAAATTACAGAGCGTTCTATGTTGATCTAATTGAAATTTCGCGCGATTTTCTTACACAGCAATACCAAATTCCAGCGAACGTGTTGCTTACGGACGACCTAATTGCATACATGAAATCAAAAGACTTTATTTCCCAGGAGGCGGATGCAGTGGTAGAAGATGTCTTTGTACGAGGCGATTTGGTGAAGTTTGCGAAAACTTTTCCCGATAGTGCCACAATGGAAAAAGACTGGAATGACATTCGCGCCATGGTGAAAAATTCCATCAAGGATGTTGAACTTGAAAATCTACGAAAAGATGTTTAGCAATTGGAATTTTGAGTTTTACAGCCCTTGGTTTTTACTTTTATTTCTACTTCTTATTCCTATTTTTATTAGGGATTTAACGAAGAAAAGAAAAACTGGCATAAAAGTTCCAACCATCAATAACATGAAGGAAAATCGTAGTTTTCTTTTCATATTATTCATCTTAAAAATAACCAAGTATGGCATTCTTTCGGCCTTAATCATCGCATTGGCAAGGCCAAGAACGTTTTCGATATCGCAAGAACGCGATGATACGAAAGGAATTGATATGATTTTAGCAATCGATGTTTCGTATTCAATGTTAGCACGGGATTTGGAACCCGACCGTTTGCTGGCATTAAAAAAAATCGCTGTTGATTTTGTCAATAAACGACCGAACGACCGTATCGGAATTGTAGCCTATTCAGGAGAAGCCATTGCCAAGGTTCCCGTGACCTTGGATCATCAAATTTTAAAAGAAGAAATCGAAGAACTTAACTCCAACGAATTATTACAAGGAACATCCATTGGTGATGGACTCGCGGTTTCGGTAGCCCATTTAAAGGATAGCAAAGCCAAAAGCAAAATTGTCATTTTAATGACCGATGGTGTAAATACCGTGCCTGATGGAATATCTCCTTTGGTAGGAGCAGAATTGGCTCGAAATAATAATATTAAAGTGTACACAATCGGGATTGGTACCAATGGGTACGCTCTGATGCCTACGGCCGTAGATAATTTTACGGGAGAACTTCTTTTTACACAAGCCAAGGTTACCATTGATGAACCTATCTTGAGAGAGGTATCCCAAGTGACAGGTGGTAAATACTATCGGGCGACCTCCACGCAGAGTTTGGCCGATGTTTATGATGAAATTAATCAATTAGAAAAATCCGATCTGAAGAGCAATACCTTGTTTAACTACGAAGAATATTTTAGAGTATTTTTGTGGATCGCTTTTGGGCTATTGCTTCTGGATGCGTTACTACGTTGGGTTTTATATAAGAGTATACTATAATGCAGTTTAGTCTAGGAAATTATACCTATTTAGCTTTATTGTTGGTTCTTCCATTGTTGGGAGTGCTGATTCTTAATTTTATTAGGTGGAAAAAGAGCCGAAAAAATCAGTTTGCCGATGCGCGCTTTCAAGAAACGCTATTTCCCAAGTCAGGTTTTTTCTCAAAACTATTTCCCATATTTTACTTCATTGCATTTTTGTTTCTAATATTTGCAATTATTGATTTGCTCGCAGGCAAGGAGCAGATGAAAAGCCAACAGAAGGTGAGTAACGTAATGTTCGTTATGGATGTTTCCAATTCAATGAACGCGGAAGATGTTGAGCCAAATAGGCTTACACAAGCCAAAAACATTGTCGTAAACACATTGCCAAAATTGGGCTCCGATCGAGTAGGGGTTGTTGTCTTTGCCGGCGACGCACACAGTATTATGCCATTGACAACCGATTTATCTGCAGCCGAAACCTATATTGCGGGAATCGAAACCTCGATTGTTCAAATTCAGGGAACCGATTTTTTAAAAGCTGTGGAAGCTGCTGTGAAAAAATTTAAAGGCGTTGCAAAAGGAGCAAGGCAAATTGTCCTAATCAGTGACGGTGAAGACAATGAGGGTAAAGAAAATGCAGCCATTGATTTAGCTAAAAAAGAAGGAATTCAGATTTCTACGATTGGGATTGGTACAAAGGAAGGCGCTCCTGTCCCCGAATATTTTTATGGTCAGTTAATGGGCTACAAAATGAACCGGAATGGCGAAACTGTTATTAGTCAGAGGCAAGAAAATGCACTAAAAAACATGGCCAACAAAACGGGAGGTACTTATATAGACGGCAACGCAATGGAGAATGCGGTAAGTGCGTTAACCACGCATTTGAGAAACTCAACCACATCGTCTACGGTGATGGTGGACAGCCATAATGCGATTCATTATTATCAATATTTCCTGGCGGTGTCCCTATTCTTCTTTCTACTGATTTACTTATTTAATCCAAAACGTGATTTGAATATATAAATCGCTAATGCGAAGCGATGAATTCGGACTTTAACCCAACTTTAACACTCTGTACCACACTTCTTAACAAATAAACGGATATTTTTGCAATAGAATGATGAGAAAACTCTTTTCCGCACTGATTTTAGTACTTAATCTAAGCGTAATGCTAGCGCAAGATCAATACAATGCCTTGATATTTGAAGGCAACAGGTCATTCGACTCCAAAAACTACGAGAAAGCTTCTACAAAGTACATGGAAGCGGCAAAACTGAAATCCAATGATTTCGGGGCTCATTACAATATGGGAAATGCGTTGTACAAACAGAAAAAGTACGAAGAAGCAAAGGCTGAATATCAGAAAGCATTATCGTATGCTAAAAATCCAGATGACATCAACGCGGCTAATTACAATTTAGGCAATGCCTATATGCAAACCAATGATGCCACTAAAGCTGCCGAATTCTACAAAAAAGCATTAAAGAAAGATCCCTACAACGAAAAAATTCGTAAAAACTACGAAATCGCAATGCTGAAAAATAAAGATCAGAACAAGGATAAAAAAGATCAAGGTAAAGGCGGCGGTCAGGGCGGCAACGGCGATGGAAAAGATCCTAAAGAACAGCAAGATCCTAATGGTAAAAACCAACAAGGAGGCGGAACAGGAAACGACAATCAAAATGGAACTGGAGAAGGGAAAGATCCGAGCGATCAAAAGAAAAATCAAGGCGGGAAAATGCCAGAAGATTTAGAAGATGCCATTTTAAATAATATTAAAGGACGCGAGCAGGAAACAGCTCGAAAAATTTTGAATAAAAATTCATATAGCGTGCCACAGAGCAACGAGAAAGACTGGTGATGAAGCAAAAATTTTTGCATAGTATATTCTTCTTAATTACTGTATGTATATACGGTCAGGTCAATATTGACCTGGTGACAGACAAAAAAGAGTATACGACCAGAGATTTGGTTATTGTAACCATTGCGGTGGAACTTACCGGACAAGATTTTAATCGGGAAGGACCGCTTATTCTTCCAGATTTTTCAAAATTTGATGATAGGGGAAGTACATCCCAAAGCAATACTTTTGTAGATCCTGAAACCAATACATTGGTTACGCAAATGCTTTACATTGCACAACTGCAACCCAAGAAAGCAGGCAAATTTAAAATAGGTTCTGCCATTATTCGCGTAAATGGTAAAGCGTATAAAACCGAGCCATTTGATATTAATGTCGAAGAAGCGGGTGATCCAATCGTACATACTCCGCAGAACGATGTCTTTATCAACTGGGAAATGCGCGAAAAAGAAGTTTTTGCCTATCAGCCAACCGTGGCCACCCTTAAAGCTTATTCCAAAAATTTCAACAGCTTACGTAGAATTGGCGAAATTATTCTTCCCATTCAAAGTAATATTGATTTTAAACCCATAAGCACCAGTCGATCGGACATTGAGCTTAATCAGAGAACGCATATGCTTTCTCAGATTTTGGGTATTTATCTTTTATTTCCGAAAGAAAGTGGAAACCTCAAAATTAATCCGGTATTGGTAAAGATGAAAGATCATCATACAAAATCGGACCGCATCAAACCACAAAAATCGCAATTGTACGTTAAAAAACTTCCTGATGAAGCGCCATTTAATTTTGATAACGCGGTAGGAAATTTTCAAGTTGAGGTAAGTACGTTGGCCAAAAACACGCAAGCGGAACTTAACAAACCTATGGAAATTGTCGTGAAACTTAACGGCCATGGTAATTTAAGTGAAGATCAGCTTCCCGTTCTGAAACAAACAGGAAATTATAAAGTGTTTCCACCAAAAATTATTAAAAATATCAAGTCAAATGATTCTGGAATGGTGGGAAGTATTGAGGCTCATTATGTTGTGATTCCGAAAAAAGCAGGTAATATGACCATACAAGCAGAAGATTTTGCATTTTTTAATCCAAAAGAAAAAAAATATGTGAATCTGGGTCAGAAATCGCTACCTGTAAAGGTGATGACAGCTGAACAAATTGAAGCATCCAAATCAACACTTGATAAAGTGAACGAATATACGAACACGGTTCTAAGCAATGTGCCAATTGCCATTGTAAAAGATGACGAGGCTTCGAAGAATAGCGAAGCAACAAACGTGATGGGCTTTCTTGGGAAGCATCTGGCAACGATTAGTTTCGCCGCAGGTTTGCTTGTTGTTTCGCTCCTTTTCATTCGTAGAATGCGAAGTGAGGATGTGAGAACTCCTAAAGCCAAAACAAGATCAGAATCAATCAGCGAGTTGGAAGAACGCTTACGTACCAATCAAAAAATTGATTTTTCCCCACGATTGGATTTTATGACGAAGCAACTAGAATCTGGCAATGCGGTTGCCTACTTCGAAAGTTTTGACGAACTTAAAAAAGAGTTGAATCGTTTTGCATCCAGTCAGCAGAAAGCCGATTGGAGAACGTATCTAAAAGAATCTCATTCCGATACGGTGATGATGAATTACCAAGCTGTGGTTGAGAAAATTCAGATGGAGCGTTATGCACCAGCTCCGTCTCTAGAGCTTTTGGAAGATTTACATAAAAAATTAGTATTGATTCTTTCTGAAATTTCATAATTCTCAAAAAAAATTGATATTTTTGCGAAATTTCTAATTTATGGAATTCTTTGAACAATTTGACATCAAGCAAACATTATCAGCAACCATGGTACTTTTCGCCGTGATCGACATTTTGGGTTCCATACCCATTATCGTGAGTTTGCGCAAAAAGTTTGGTCATATCGAAGCTCGTAAAGCCTCTTTGGTAGCGGGTATTTTAATGATTGGATTTCTGTTTGTAGGAAATAAGATTCTCAAGTTTCTAGGTGTTGATGTTAATTCCTTTGCAATTGCCGGTGCATTTGTGATTTTTATTATTGCTATTGAAATGATTTTGGGTATCGAGATTCAGAAAAATGGCGAAACAAAATCGGCATCAATT
>JAYRQH010000243.1:0-3911 GCA_041910715.1 Bergeyella sp. | reverse complement strand
ATTTAGAAGACAACTTCTTCGAAGATTTAGCCAATCACTTAAATTTATTTAAGCATTTACCCTTAACTCCATTCATCTGGCATTTATCTTCAGGCAGGTACAAAGCCTTTGAGGTATATACGTCCATTTACCAATGGAACCGCGACAGTATCTTCAAACTGAAATCCGTCTATGTAGCCAAACGCAGAGAGCAGTTGCAATTGCGTCAAACGGATATCCGCGAGGCAGAATCGGCAGCAGCACAAGCAGAAAAAGAATTAATTGCCAATCAATTAATCGAGCTGGTTGCTTTCGAAGCCAAATTAGATGAATTGATTGCAGAAAACTACAATCCGATATTAGACAGTGGTGTAGCGAAGAATATTGCGCCACTACAGAAAAAAGGAATGATAAAGGCGGATATTTTAAAAGCGCCTCAATTAACGAAATATTTAAACGCAGACTGGTAATGGTAGATCAATGGATACAACAAGAGCTTCAACAGCAGTTGAGCCGCAGACAATTGGTCGTGGTACTCGATCCTGAAGGCCAATTGGAACAATTAGTACCTGCTTGGGTTGAAGAAGGGAACAAAGTCGTACAATTAGATCACACCTTGGCAGAAGAATGGCGACGTGTGAAAGAAGAATTGTTTTTGCGTGTTGAAATAGAGAAAGCACAGAAGTTAAATACCGTTATCTACTCCAAACGTCCTAAAAAACAATTGAGTTTTCTTTATGACTATACCGAAACCCACGGCATATTGGATTTTTCCAACGCCGAAGATTGGTTACGAAAGAAATTGTTCGCAGAAACAGGTTTACAAATTCAATTAGGCAAAGACGAATTGTTAACAGCTGCCAAAGCAAGTATAGGCAAAGACATCAAATGGTGGAAATCTGTGATTCAAGGCTTAACAGATGTCGTTAACCTGGAGCAAGAAATTCTTCCATTCATCAACAATGCGGAAGCCTGGGAAAGTCAGCAACCTCCTGAAGTGGTGGCTTATGTGCGTCAAAAATTATTTACTTACATCGGACAACCGCAAACGGATAAGTCAGCCAACATACTGGCAAATGAGGTGGTTGAAAAATTATTACACAATGTTGCCACAAATCAATTGGCAGATGACAAGTTGTGGTACACCAACTGGTTAGACAGTAATCAGTACATCAGCTTATTAAAGCAACGCAGTAAACATTTTGCGCTACCTGCTGAAATCAACCATTGGGAGGTGGATAGCAACCATTGTTTTGAGGAAATCGACCGTAAACAATTGCAAGATGTAGTCGCTAATTTGCACAATGCAGCGTTCAAGACCAAATACCACAGCAGCATCAAAAAAAGGATCGCGAATCAGCGTAATCCATTAGTACCAACATGGTGGAAGGATATCAGTACAGTTTTAAGTTTTGACTCGAGTAGAATTGCAAAGTTATTTAGCCTAAAAGACATAATAACGTATTACACGACAGAATTTCAGCAGTTGGATCGTGCAGTGCGTAATTTATACCAAGCGTTTTTAAACGAAGCGGATATTATCAAACCAATTCAGGAATACTACCAATCCATTAATCAAGAGTTAATTGATAAGTGGTTCAGTTATAAAAGCGATTATCAATCCAATCAACAAGGGTTCTTGGTAGATTTGATTAAAAATACCAATAAAAAAATAGCCATTGTGGTAGGCGATGGCGTACGTTGGGAAATTGCAAATGCGGTAGCAGAAGCTGTTGATAAAACCTACGAGGTACAAAAACAGGTAATGTTAGCTGATTTGCCATCAGAAACAGAACACAATATGTCGGCACTATATGTGGGAGACAATCAAGTATTGAAATTACAAAGCGACCGCGAAAAAGAATTGGTAAAACGAACGGGAAAAGAAATTGCTTTCAAAAAGTTAGTGGACATCAATGCAACAACGCAAGATCAAATTTTGGTATTAACTTACAAGGACATTGATAGTGCTGGCGAAAAATTACAGCTGGATGCGATCAAGTTATTTGCTGAATTTGAGAAGGTGCTGATCACCAAGATTGAAGCTTTATTAAATGCAGGCTACGAAGAAGTTCACTTAGTAACCGATCACGGATTTGTTTTAACAGGATTGCTATCAGATGCTGATAAATTAGAAGTGAACATAGAGGGTAATCACAGCAAGAGTGAACGCTACATTCGTTCGGTAGAGGAACAACACAATGATATCTTGTGGAGTATTGAGAAATCCTACGAGCAATACAATTATGTAAACGTGGCACAATCCGATCGTCCTTTCCGTACGCCTGGCGTATATGGTTTTGCTCACGGAGGATTTGCGCCGCAGGAAGTCATCATCCCAAATTTTATGTTCACCAGAAGAGGAAATTCTCAACCTGCTTTGAAGGTGTTTATCTCGAACAGAGAGCAATTAAATGAGGTTTCAGGCGAATACTTTAAATTAAAACTAGAAGCACACAACGATGGCAATTCCTTATTTGAATCGCAACGTTCCGTTAATATAGTCTTGTATCATAACAATATACCATTGCAGTCTTTAGATGCTATAGAGATACAAAAAGATCAAGTGTGGGATAAAGAATTCGGTTTCGAAGGTAAAAACGAAATCGTTGTCATCATCGAAGATGCTTCAACCAAAGAAAAGCTAGATCAACTAACCGTAAAAAAATCTTCTGCAAGAGATTTGGGTGGTTTGTTTTAACTTAAAAATTTTGAAAAATGATTCAATTAGATAATTTAGATACGCAAGCCATTGAAAATTTTAGAGGATTCGTGGTAAAAAAAGATTTAGTCGGAATTGTAAAAGGAGGTGCCAATGTGCCTGCTTTCGTGTTGGAGTATTTATTAGCCAACAGTTGCAGTACAGACGACGAAGAAAAAATAAAAGAAGGATTAGAAAATGTACGTGCCATCTTACGCGATCATTATGTGAATCCAGAAGAAAGTTCTTTAATCCAATCAAAGATTAGAGAAAAAGGACGTTATAAAATCATCGATAAAATCTCGGTGGAACTAGATGCAACCAAAGATACTTATTGGGCAACCTTAGTCAATTCCAATATCAAGAATGCCAACATCAGTAGTGAATTGGTAAAACACCACGAAAAGATTTTATTGGGTGGGATTTGGGCAATTATTGATGTAGAATACGATCCATTAATTACCATTGGATCAAAAGTATTCCCATTCGTCGTAAGTAAAATTACTCCGATCCAGTTGTCATCATTTGATAATTCAACCATCGTAGATAAGCGTAAAAACTTTGAAACCGCAGAATGGAAAAAGTTATTATTGCGTAGCGCAGGGTATGAACCAGAAAGTGAAGGAATGGACGAGCGTATGCAAGATTTGTTATTGTGTCGTTTAATTCCATTAGTTGAAAAAAACTTCAATATTGTAGAGTTAGGTCCACGTTCATCAGGGAAATCATACATCTACAAAGAAATTACACCTTACGCTATTTTAGTTTCAGGTGGTCAAGGAACAGTAGCCCAATTATTCGTGAACAACTCATCGGGCAAAGTCGGTGCTGTAGGCTTATGGGATGCCATTTGTTTTGATGAGAGTACAGACAAACTTTTCAAAGACAGAGATGCCATTCCGTTGATGAAAGACTATATGGAATCAGGTTCTTTCTCTCGAGCAAAGAACGGTGAAATATCAGGGTCTGCTTCAATTATATTAAACGGAAACATCAATCAACCCGTTGATACTGTTTTACAAACTTCTCACTTATTTAGTCCATTATCAGATGAAGTGAATGAAGATACCGCTTTCTTAGACCGTATCAATTTATTCTTACCAGGTTGGGAAATTGTAAAATTTAGTCCGTCTAACTTTACCAAACATTACGGTTTCAGTACAGATTTCTTTTCAGAATTATTGAAATCACAGCGTAAAATTACATTTACAGATGCGTTGGATCAATATTT
>JAYRQH010000242.1:0-5724 GCA_041910715.1 Bergeyella sp. | reverse complement strand
GTTGATTCACGATCACGGTGGTCAAGTCTATATGGATGGAGCAAACATGAATGCACAGGTTGGATTTACGAGTCCAGGAAATATTGGTGCCGACGTTTGTCACCTAAACCTACATAAAACTTTTGCAATTCCACATGGTGGAGGAGGTCCAGGAGTTGGTCCTATCTGTGTGGCTGCACATCTAGCACCGTTCTTGCCAAGCAATCCGAACATTAAAATTGGAGGCAAAGATTCTATTGATGCCATTTCCTCAGCGCCTTATGGTTCCGGTTTGGTTTTGAATATTTCATATGCTTACATCAAAATGTTGGGAACTCCGGGCTTGAAAAAAGCGACGGAACATGCTATTCTGAATGCAAATTACTTAAAAGAAGTATTGGCGGAACATTTCCCAATTCTTTATGCAAACGAAAGTGGACGCGTAGCTCATGAGTGTATTGTCGATTTCCGTCAATTCAAATCATTGGGTATTGAAGTAGCTGATGTGGCAAAACGATTAATGGATTACGGATTCCATGCACCAACAGTTTCGTTCCCAGTGGCTGGAACACTGATGATTGAGCCTACAGAATCTGAAAGCAAAGCTGAAATTGATCGTTTTGCTTCGGCGCTTATCAACATTAAGAAAGAGATTGAAGAAATCGCTAACGGTGACGCTGATACAGAAAACAACGTGCTGAAAAACGCACCGCATACCGAGCAAGTGGTGATTTCGGATTCTTGGGATAAACCATATTCGAGAGAAAAAGCGGCGTATCCTTTGGATTGGGTTCGTCACAACAAATTTTTCGCCTCAGTTTCACGTGTTGATGAAGCCTATGGAGATAGAAACTTAGTTTGTACGTGTGCACCAATTGAAAGTTATATGTGATTTGTGTCACTATAAATACGTAATAAAAAAGCAGCAAAGAATTTTTTGCTGCTTTTTTTTTATAGATTTTCTTCTAATCTTTTTTAGGAGGATGAATGGTGTTCTGAATCTCATTCAGAATTTGATCCATTCGTTTTATTTGATTTTGTTCAATCTCAATCATTTTTTCTTGTTGAAGTAGGATGAGGTGATCAAGTTTTTCGTGTAAAGAGCGAATCTCAAACTCACTTTGCAAATTGATCATGTAATCTTTTTTGGCTCGCTGTCGGTCTTTCTGTTCCTGCCGGTTTTGGCTCATCATAATAATGGGCGCTTGTATCGCCGCAATGCAGGAAAGGAACAGATTTAATAAGATAAATGGGTACGGATCGAAACCCTTGTTTTTAAAAATATAAACGTTCAAAATGATCCAGGCTGCAAGTAAGGTTGAAAAGATGATGATAAATTTCCAGCTTCCTCCAAAACTTGCCACGCGATCGGCTAAACGAGCTCCAAAGCTTTCTCTCTGTAGTGCATGATGGCTTGTTGCGTCCAGTTTTCCGCTAAGCATCGTTTTCTGCGAAATCGATTCGATAACTTCCCGTGCTTCTTCTGATAGTTCCCCAAGTTCCTCAGTAAGAATTGAGGATAGATATTCACTACGTAGTCTGCTTATTTCCGCTACCGAAAGATCAGAATCTAACGAGTAGGAAGGATTTTTCTGTTGGATAAACTCAAAAAAATGCCTACTCACATTATGAAGCTTCTCGGTTGCGTTTTTCAGTTTTGATTCGGCTGTATCGGTTCTTGGAGTTTCCATAACGAAGTGGCTACAAATTCTTTTTAAAATATAAAAATAGCGTAATTTTGAAAATCTATGGATTTAAATACACTTTTTACCAATAAAAGAACCGGTAATCACTCCGCAACAGCAGCTTCAAGAACTGACTTTCAGCGTGATTATGACCGAATTATCTTTTCATCAGCTTTCAGAAGACTACAAAATAAAACGCAGGTTTTTCCTTTACCAGGAAGTGTATTTGTTCATAATAGATTAACGCATTCCCTAGAAGTTTCCAGTGTTGGTCGTAGTTTAGGAAGTGCTGTTGGCGAGTTTATAGCGGAGGTTCATCAAGCTGATTTGTCCCCGCGCGCACAAGAGTTTTATCTGCATCACTTGAAAGAAGTGGTTGCTGCAGCATGCTTGTGTCATGATATTGGGAATCCCGCTTTCGGACATTCGGGAGAGGATGCGATTGCTTCTTTTTTTGAACGAAATGAGAGTGACTTAAAATTTAAATTCAACGAAAAAGAGTGGGCCGATTTACTCAATTTCGAAGGTAATGCTAATGCAATTCGGGTTTTAACACATCAACAACAAGGAAAAGATCAGGGTGGAGCTCAGTTAACATACTCAACCTTGTCGAGTATTGCGAAGTATCCTTGCGAAGCCATCGCGAAGAAAAAGAGTATTTTACATCGCAAAAAGTTTGGGTTTTTTCAAAACGAAAAAGAAACCTTCTTGGATATAGCGCATGAAACAGGAATGATTCAGGAATCAAGCAATCTCATCATTTTTAAGCGCAATCCGTTTGTATGGCTGGTGGAAGCTGCGGATGATATTTGTTATAATATTATTGATATGGAAGACGCCCACCGTTTAGGTATTGTCTCTACCTCCGACTGTGAAAATCTGTTTTTTGATGTCATCCGTTCTGTAGATTCTTCAACAGAGCGAATCGAAGGTAAACTACCGAGTTTGACAAATAAGAATGAGCGTATATCATATCTACGGGCAAAAGTGATTAATTCTTTAATTGTAAAAGCCATCGAACTTTACAAAATGCATTTTGATGCCATCCTCAAAGGTGATCTCGATCAAGCATTACTTTCCATGTACCAAAAGCAAAATCCAGCGCTTCAGGAGATTGAAAGTTTTTCTATTGCAAAAATTTACAATCACAAGGCCGTTGTTGAGATTGAGAATGCCGGATACAACGTAATGTACGAACTTCTTAATCACTTTGTTTTTCCGGTTTTAAAAGAGCCTCACGAGGTAAAATCGTATGATAAAATGGCACTGAAACTTCTCCCAGAACAATTTGTGTACAAAGAAGGAACAAGTTATCAAAAAGTTTTGGGTGTAATTGATTTTGTTTCGGGGATGACAGACAATTATGCCACCGATATTTATCGAAAAATCAAAGGAATTGATATTGGAATGACCATGTAAAATCGTATCTTCCGAAGTGAAAATGTAAAAATATAAATTATGATTTTTTTAGGACCTATTATTTTCTTTGCACTAATTTTGCTTTTTGCTTCATTCTTTGTGGTAAAACAGGAGACGGCAGCTATTGTAGAGCGTTTTGGGAAGTTTCATTCCGTTCGTCATTCAGGACTTCATCTTAAAATTCCCATCATCGACCAAATTTCTAAACGATTGAATCTCAGAATTCAGCAATTGGATGTGATGATTGATACTAAGACTTTGGATAACGTATTTATAAAAATGAAAGTTTCCGTGCAGTACCAAGTAATTCGCACACAAGTTGCAGACGCGTATTATCGATTGGAGAATCCAGAAAACCAAATTACGTCATTTGTTTTTGACGTTGTTCGTGCCGAAGTTCCAAAACTGAAATTGGATGATGTTTTTGTACGTAAAGATGATATTGCCGTGGCGGTAAAGGGCGAACTACAAGAAGCGATGAACTCATACGGATATGATATTGTAAAAGCTTTAGTGACGGATATTGATCCAGATGAGCAGGTGAAGCATGCGATGAACCGAATTAACGCGGCAGAACGTGAGAAGACAGCGGCGGAATATGAGTCTGAAGCACAACGAATTCGAATCGTGGCGGTAGCTAAAGCGGAAGCAGAATCTAAAAAACTTCAAGGGCAAGGTATTGCCGATCAACGACGTGAGATTGCTCGTGGATTGGAAGAATCGGTAAAAATGCTGAATGCCGCAAACATTAATGCACAAGAAGCATCTGCGTTAATTGTCGTTACGCAACATTATGATACACTAAACTCCATCGGTGCCAATAACCGAAGCAACTTAGTTCTGTTACCGAATTCGCCAACGGCAGCGAGTTCCATGCTGAACGATTTAGTGGTTTCTATGTCTGCTACTCAAAAAATGGAAGAGACTTTGCGAAATCAGAGATAAGTACTCTTTTTTAGTATAGGAATTCGGGCGGCCCAAAGGGCCGCCCGAATTTTTGTAAATTATAGCTTAAGTTTAGTACAACGTTCGTTTCACTTTAGAAATCTGCTTAATCAAAGTATATTGCAATGAAGAAGCATCAGCCGGTGGGTTTTCCACCTTCTGCACGTTCACTGTTAAAACGTATTCGTAACCAGGCTCATAGTTGAAACCACTAATGTTATCGTAGAACATGGTCCAGTTATCGCCAGCTTTTTCTTTCACCATTAGACATTGTTTTTTCATGACACCAGCGTCGCATTCTTTAGTTTCAGGACCGACAATAATTGTTTTAATACTGCTAGTATCCGAGGTCTGAACAGAACATTGGATGAGGATAAGTGTCATCAATCCAATGAGAAATAAGGGCAGTTTAATTTTCATGATAGGTAAATTTATAATTTTTACACTTTTCAATAAGCGTGCCGATTATTCTTAAAAACCTATGCTTAAATAAATTATAGATAATTTGTTAGGCTTCTAAATCCTGATTTTCCTTTCTCAGTTTGCTGTGTTTCATACCGTAGGTAAAATAGATAATCAAACCGATCGCGAACCACAGTCCGAACCAAAACCAATTTTCATGACTCATTCCTGTAAGCAAATAGAGACATGAGGTAAGTCCCATTAGAGGTATTAACGATAAATTTTTAGTAAAGGCGAGTACACTAAGCACCACATTAATGATCAAATATACGCACATCGACATTCGGAACTCTTTTTCACTTTCGACAGACCAATCGAGCAAATCGGTAAAAAACGTAGGTTGCCATATCGCAAAGATGGTAATTGCTGCTATAAAAAGGAGTGGAAAAATATATTTTCCGTTAATGTAGGGCATCTGGAAACGTCCTTTTTCTTTAGGTTTTTGTGGAAGCATTAAAACACCTGCACAAACCAATACAAAAGCAAAGATAGTCCCGATACTGGTGAAATCAAGTATAAATACTTTGTCTGTAAACAAAATGGGAATACCAACTACCAAGCCCGTGATAATAGTTGCAAACGATGGCGTTTTATATTTCGGGTGTATTGTTAAAAACTTCTTAGGCATCAATCCGTCTCTACTCATCGCATACCAAATTCTCGGCTGTCCCATTTGGAAAACAAGAAGCACCGTTGTAATGGCAACAATAGCAACAAAGGAAACCGTTAGTTCCATCCACGCTACATTGGCATTGGTTTTATCAAAAATAAATGCTAACGGATCTCCTACACCATCAAAACGTCTATAGTCTACCATTCCTGTTAACACTAATGTTAACGCAATATAAATGACCGTACACAAAACCAAGGAGATAATCATCCCTTTTGGAAGTGTTTTTTGCGGATTTTTCGTCTCTTCAGAAAGGACACTTAAGGCATCAAAACCGATGTATGCAAAAAAAACGCCCGAAACGGCACTCATGACTCCTGAAAAACCGTTGGGCATAAAAGACGGCTCGTTCGTTACTTGGCTTACGGGCATCCAATTGTCTGCATTAACATAAGCAACACCAACCAAAATAACTAAAATAATTACAGCTAATTTTAATAAGACTAAGGCATTATTAAAGTTTTTACTTTCGCGAACACCCACATAACAAAGCCAGGTGATGAGACCATTAATACATAAAGCCGGTAAATCGAATATAATTTTTTGACTGCCCACAAGAGGCGC
>JAYRQH010000241.1:0-5702 GCA_041910715.1 Bergeyella sp. | reverse complement strand
ATATCTGTTTTCTGCACGCCCCTCTTTTCCATCCGGCATTGAAAACCGTTGCACCCATGCGCAAGCAACTTGGCTTAAAAACATTTTTCAATCTTTTAGGTCCACTTGTTAATCCTGCGAAACCAAAATATTCCATGATTGGTGTTGCGAATTTAGAAATTGCGAGACTCTATCAGTACTTACTACAAAAGGAGAAAAACGATTTTTTTTTGGTTCACGCTTTGGATGGCTACGATGAAGTTTCGTTAACAGGCGACACAAAAATGATTTCCAAACAAGGCGAAAAAATAGCCTCGACTGCGGATTTGTTACTGCCTGTAGTACTGCCTGAAGAAATTTTTGGAGGGAACACTCCTGAAGACGCTGCTACAATTTTTATGAATGTTCTTCAAGGAAAAGGCAGCGAAGCTCAAAATTCAGTTGTCCTAGCCAACGCTGCCATTGCATTGCAAAACACTCAGAAATATCGTGATTACGAAGCATGTTTGGAACTAGCAAAAGAAAGTTTATTCTCAGGAAATGCATTGAGAAGTCTAGAAAATATAAAAAATTAAAATGTTTGGTAAATGAATATTCTCGATTCCATCATACACGATAAACGAACCGAAATAGCTAATGCTAAAAGTGAAATTACAGTAGAGCAATTACGTGATATGCCTTATTTTGGCCGTGAAACACACTCTCTGAAAGAATCTCTGAAAACGCGCACGGGAATTATTGCCGAATTCAAGAGAAAATCACCCAGCAAAGGAGTAATTAACGATCATGCAAACCCAGTGTCAGTTGGTCAAGCGTACGAAAAGTTCGGAGCTAGTGCGATGTCTATTTTGACAGATTTTAAATATTTTGGCGGCACAAAAGAAGATTTACTGGAAGTAAGGCCGCATCTTACAATACCAATTCTGCGAAAAGATTTTATGATTGATCCGTATCAATTTTATGAAGCAAAAGCTTTAGGAGCTGATGTTATTTTGCTGATTGCTGCGTGTCTTTCGCCATCCCAAGTTCAGGAATTTACCGAGCTCGCTCATGATTTAGATCTAGAAGTTTTACTGGAAATTCATTCTGAAGATGAGCTAGAACATGTTAGTTCGGCAGTTGATTTCGTTGGTATCAATAACCGAAATCTAAAGGATTTCAAGGTGGATCTTCAGCATTCTATCGATCTCAAAAATAAGCTTCCTGAAGGTATTTTGTCCGTTGCCGAAAGTGGAATATATAATGAGACCGATTTTCGGTTTTTGAAAGAACAAGGTTTCGATGGATTTCTAATGGGTGAATACTTTATGAAGTCGTATGCTCCGGAAGAGCAGTTTGAAACTTTCATACAAAATACACAGTTTTAAAATGGGAAATTTAAAACCAAAATTAAAAGTATGTGGAATGACTCGTTTGGAAGAGATTGACGCTCTACTCGACTTTTCCATAGATTATATTGGCTTTATTTTTTATTCAAAATCACCGAGGTATGTGTTAAATCATTTGACTCTGGAGCAAATTGATGCGATAAAACATCCTCACAAAGTGGGTGTTTTTGTAAACGAAACGCTAGAAAACATCCGTGAGATTTCTGAAAAAGCAAATCTCAACTACATACAAGTGCACGGCGACGAAACAATAGATTTTATCACAGAACTGCGCAAAGAGCTAGATGATAACGTAAAGATTATCAAAGTAATTCGAATTGGCAATGACCTTGATAAAGTAAAAAGTGAATTGATGAATCTTGAAAGTAAAAAAGATGCTATTGGCTTCCTACTTTTTGACACCGATTCGTCTTCATATGGTGGTACTGGTAACACCTTTGATTGGCAAATTTTAGATGAACTTGATATTCCGTTACCGTACTTTTTAAGTGGCGGAATTTCACTTGAGAATGTGGAGAAAATCCAAAATAATACGAACCAACCTTTCGCCCTAGATGTCAATTCAAAATTCGAATTAGAGCCTGGTGTAAAAGATTTAAGTAAAATAAAAGAATTGAAAAAGAAAATATAACATAGTGCTATGAATTTTCAAAACCCAGATAAAAACGGATATTACGGTAATTTTGGAGGCGCCTTTATTCCTGAAATGCTATTTCCAAATGTGGATGAGCTCCAAAAAAAATACCTTGAAATTATCGAATCAGAGGAATTTCAAGACGAATTTCAAGACTTGCTAAAAAACTACGTTGGTCGCGCGACTCCTTTATACCACGCTAAAAAATTAAGTTCCCAGTACGGAACGCAAATCTACCTGAAACGTGAAGATCTTAACCACACAGGTGCGCACAAGATTAACAACGCGTTAGGACAAGCACTCTTAGCTAAAAAACTTGGTAAACATAGAATTATTGCTGAGACAGGAGCAGGACAGCACGGTGTTGCAACAGCTACTGCGTGCGCTCTTTTGGGGCTGGAATGTATTGTTTACATGGGCGAAGTGGATATTGCGAGACAAGCTCCTAATGTAGCACGAATGCAAATGCTTGGTGCAACAGTTGTACCCGCAACCTCAGGTTCAAAAACCCTGAAAGATGCTGTAAATGAGGCCTTACGTGACTGGATTAACAACCCGACAACCACCCATTATATTATCGGAAGTGTCGTTGGTCCGCACCCTTTTCCCGATTTAGTTGCACGTTTCCAAAGTGTGATTTCGGCTGAAATCAAATCTCAGCTTCAGGAGCACTTAGGCAGAACAAATCCTGACTACCTCATTGCCTGTGTAGGTGGAGGAAGTAACGCTGCAGGAACTTTTTATCATTACGTAAATGAAAGCGATGTTAAAATCATTGCTGCGGAAGCGGGTGGTTTAGGTGTTGAATCGGGTAAATCTGCCGCTACTACTTTTTTGGGAACTTTAGGAATCTTGCACGGGAGCCAAAGTTTGGTGATGCAAACAAAAGATGGACAAGTGATTGAACCTCATTCCATTTCTGCAGGATTAGATTATCCTGGTATCGGCCCATTTCATGCTAATTTATTCGATCAAAAAAGAGCTGAATTTATGAGTATTGATGACGAAGATGCGCTGAAAGCAGCTTTCAATTTAACCAAAATGGAAGGCATTATTCCTGCCTTGGAAAGTGCTCATGCGTTAGCGGTTTTTGACAAGAAAACGTTTGGTGCCGATGACGTTGTGGTGGTCTGTTTGAGCGGACGGGGCGATAAGGATATGGAAACGTATTTGAAAAATTTAGACTCAAATTTGAATGTAAACTAATGAAAAAACTAAATATTTACTTTACCGCGGGCATCCCAAATGTCAATGACATGCCAAAAATTGCCGAAATGATCCAAAATTCGGGGGCAGATATGATGGAAATTGGCATTCCCTACTCTGATCCCGTTGCAGATGGACCGACCATTCAAGAAGCTCACGGTTTGGCGCTAAAAAATGGTATGAGTATCGAACTTCTATTTCAACAATTGGCGGAGATTAAAGATTCAGTTACAATTCCGAAAGTACTCATGGGCTATCTAAATCCTGTCTTGCAATTTGGCTTCGATACTTTTTGTGAAAACTGTCAAAAAGTGGGCGTTTCAGGTCTGATTATTCCTGATCTTCCACCGATTGAATTTGAGCGAAAGTATCAGGCTATTCTTTCAAAATACAATCTAAATTTTTCGTTTTTAGTAACTCCAGAAACCTCCGATGAACGGATAACGTATCTGGATAGCCTGAGTTCTGGTTTCTTATATGCAGTCAGTTCTTCCTCCACCACTGGAAATGAAAATGCACAGCTTATTAATGATTCATACCTGAAGCGTTTGGCAAATTTACCTTTAAAAAATCCTGTATTTATCGGCTTTGGCATCAAAAATAAAACTGATTTTGAATCCGTTACCGAAAAAGCGGCTGGTGGAATTATCGGAACAGCTTTTGTGAAAACACTTTTCGAAGATTCAAGTTTAGAAAAATCACGAGAATTTATTCATAGCATAAGAAATTAAAATTCCATATTTTTACAGCTTTAAAAAATAAAGGACATGACCGTTACCCAAAATAAAAAATTACACTTTCAAGATCTTGGTGTTACCGATTATTTAACGGCTTTTGAAAAGCAGGAATCGTTAATGCATCAGATTATTGATCTCAAATTGAAAAATAGGGATCGTACCGATGAGGTTTACGAGGAGACGCCAAATTATTTTCTATTCGTAGAGCATCCGCATGTCTATACGCTTGGAAAATCGGGCGACGAACATAACATGCTTGCCAACGAAGAGAAATTAAAACAGATAGACGCAACTTTTGTAAAAACCAATCGTGGTGGTGATATTACCTACCATGGATTTGGCCAAATTGTAGGCTACCCTATTTTGGATTTGGATAATTTTAAGTCGGATATTCATTTGTATATGCGGAATTTGGAGGAAGTTATTATTCGAACAATCGCAGAGTACGGCCTGAAAGGCGAGCGAAGCGAAGGCGAAACGGGAGTTTGGCTGGATGTAGGAAAGCCGTACGCTCGAAAAATTTGTGCGATGGGCGTAAAAACTTCAAAATGGGTAACCATGCACGGGTTTGCGCTGAATGTGAATACGGATATGCGCTATTTTGAGTATATAATTCCATGCGGGATTAAAGACAAGTCAGTAACTTCTCTTAAGCGTGAACTGGAACGCGAATTCTCCGAAGAGGAAGTGCAAGAAGTAAAAGAAAAAATCAAGAAACATTTTGTAGACGTCTTTGACGCTCAATTCATCTAATAAAAAATCACCTTGCAAAAGGTGATTTTTTATTGTGAAGGACAACTAAAAGATTTTGAATCCTTTGTAAACCTCGGTTCTCTCTTCGAGAATTTTAGAGGCTTGTATTCTAAATTCGTCCAAATGTTCGGTCGTGCTGTGCTTGTAGTGATGTTCCTCAGACTCCCAAAGTTCCACCATAAAAAATATGCCTTTCTGTTCCTTATCTTCAATAATATCATATTGCATACAACCCTCTTCTTTGCGAGTTTCGTTAGCCAATTTTTTAAGCAATTCGATAGCATCTATCAAATAATTTTCCTTAAAACGGAAAAGAGCAATAATATGTAAATTCATAATCTATAATTCGAGTAGCGAAAATACATAATCAAGTTTATTTTTTGGAGTTGTAAAGTCATAAAATTTTCATCCAATTCAAAGAAATTCAATTATTCAAAAATTAAATCACCGTATTTCGAAGCACACGTTCATGTGAAAATTATCAAATTCGTAAAATTTCTGTTTAATATTGTCGATTTTATAAAATTGTATATATTTGTAAAAGTTCAAAAAATAAAAAATGGCCGAATACAAATTGTTACTTCCCTCTATGGGAGAAGGTGTAATGGAAGCTACCATTATCAGTTGGTTGTACAACGAAGGAGACCAAATCAAAGAAGACGACTCTGTAGTAGAAATTGCGACCGATAAAGTAGATTCTGATGTTCCAACTCCAGTTTCTGGTAAAATTGTTAAAATATTAAAGCAGAAAGATGAAGTGGCAAAAGTTGGGGAAGCCATCGCTATTTTGGAAGTTGAAGGCGAAGGAAGCGCAACCAACGACGTTGAAGAAGCGCCTGCCTCTACTCCATCTCCCGAAGTAGTTCAAACTTTAGAACAACCCTTAAAATCAGCTCCCGCTGCTGCACTGGGTGGTGACAAATTTCTTTCACCTTTGGTAAAATCAATCGTTATTGAAGAAAAGATTACGCAAGCAGAACTGGATTCTATTGCAGGGAGCGGTTT
>JAYRQH010000240.1:0-4033 GCA_041910715.1 Bergeyella sp. | reverse complement strand
TCAAAACAACATCGGTGCATTAACAGACTCGCTTAGCTCCATGTTTGGGAAACCACGAAGCCATTTCCGAGCAATTTTCGACCAACAGAAAGCGAAAAAAAATCAATATTATGGTTTGGTAAAAGGTCTTGATTTTGACCAATATGACCGTATTCGGAAATTCCCAATCTTTAGCAAAGGGAAAAACCGCGGAGGATTTATTGTAGATCGTAAATATCGACGCGAACTTGCAACAACCGAAATCGGAGCCGGAACCATCGGGATGGACAACGGAACCTACAAATCAGGCTTAGAAGGAGCATTTTCAAAATACCTTTCGGGCGTTGATGGCACCCGTTACGAACAAAGGGTCAATTCATCACAATGGAAACCAATTGACTACTGGAAAGTTCGTGATCC
Organism: Bergeyella sp.; assembly: GCA_041910715.1. Classification (GTDB taxonomy): domain Bacteria; phylum Bacteroidota; class Bacteroidia; order Flavobacteriales; family Weeksellaceae; genus JAFAFC01. The sequence goes on along the minus strand of JAYRQH010000240.1, from coordinate 3,634 downwards.
TATTGACGGACAAGATGTTTACACAACGCTAGACCTTCGAATTCAGGATATTGCAAGCTCCGCTTTAGAAAAGCAGCTTACACAGTACGATGCCGAACACGGGACTGTAATCGTGATGGAAGTTGAAACCGGAAAGGTTAAAGCTTTGGTCAACCTTAAAAGAACCGAACCAGGTGTTTATGTAGATGCCTACAATTATGCGTTAAAAGATGGAATTGAGCCTGGCTCAACATTCAAAACAGTTTCTCTTCTAGCTGCAATGGATGATGGTTTTATTGACGAAAACACCACTGTAAATGTGGGAGGTGGAGTATGGAATTACGCTGGACAACGAATATCGGATGGACACGGAGGTGGAACCTACGACATTAGTGATGTTCTTGCCAAATCAAGCAACGTGGGAACAGCAAAATTAATCACCACCTACTATGCTGATAAACCACAGGTGATGTTAGATCATTTGAAACGATGGAAAATGATGGATCGATTAGATTTGGAAGTACCCGGAGCAACAAAGCCCTTCGTTTATACTCCGGATCATGCGAAATGGAGTAAAGGAACATTTGCATCAACTTCGTTTGGATACGCAACCAATTACAACATTCTGCAGCTAACCACATTCTATAACGGTATTGCGAATGGGGGCACCATGTTGAAGCCTCTATTTATTGATAAAATTGTGAAAGACGGAAAAGTTTCTTACCAAGCAACTCCCGAAGTGATGGTGAAAAAAATGGCGTCTGAAAAAGCGATTAAGATGATGACCAGCGCTTTAACAAAAGCGGTAGAAAAAGGTACTGGCCGAAGTATTTTTACGCCAAATCTTAAAATGGCGGGAAAAACAGGAACTGCCCGTTTTGAGTATTGGTTGCCTGGACCTATGAAATACCGCGCTTCATTTGCTGGTTTTTATCCTGCTGACAAGCCAAAATATACCTGCTACGTGATGGTGAGCGAGCCTGATGTCTCTAAAGGTTTTTATGGAGGAATTGTTGCCGCTCCTGTTTTTAAGGAAATTGCAGGGAAAACCTTCCTAAAAACGCCACAAAATATTGAGAAAGAAATGCTTGTAGACCGTAAAGTAGATCTTGGCAAAATGGTCACCCCAAATACCAAAGTAAGGGTAAACCAAAATAGCATGCCTCAAGTAGTAGGACTCATCGGAAAAAATGTGATACCTCAATTGGAAAATGATGGCTATAGAGTAGATTATAAAGGCGTTGGCAAGATCAAAGATCAATTTCCTAGCGCTGGAACAATCATCAAAAAGAACCAAAGAATCTACCTAACCTTACAAAACTAAAATGACACTTACAGAACTTATAAATAGAATCCCAACATTAGAAACGATTGGAAATCTTGATAGAGACGTGGAAAATATCGTTTTCGACAGTCGTTTAGCGAAAGCAAATTCGCTGTATGTTGCTGTTCCTGGCACTCAAGTGGATGGGCATTCATTTATCAATTCTGCTATTGAAAAGGGAGCCTCTGTGGTTGTATGCGAAACAATTCCCGCCGATAAAAGTGTGGATGTTACGTATATTCAAGTTAAAAATTCTTCAAAAACGTTAGGTCAATTAGCCTCCAATTTTTACGGAAACTCTTCGGAGAAAATTAATTTAATTGGAGTTACCGGAACCAATGGAAAAACAACATCGACCACATTGCTGTTTGATTTGTTTACCAGTTTGGGTTTCAAATGTGCTTTGATTTCTACCGTGGAAATACGTGTCGGAAGCGAGGTTTTTCCTTCGACCCACACAACGCCAGATATCCTAAACATCAATAGAATTCTAAACGAAGCCTTACAATCAGGTTGCGAATACGCATTTATGGAGGTCAGTTCCATCGGAGTTCATCAAAACAGAACCGAGGGATTGCACTTTAAAGTGGCTGGTTTCACCAATCTTTCGCACGATCATTTGGATTATCATCAGACATTTGACGACTATTTGAAGGCTAAAAAACGCTTTTTTGACGAACTTTCTTCAAATGCGGTGGCTATAACGAACATCGACGATAAAAACGGAATGGTGATGCTGCAAAATACCGCAGCACAGAAGAAAACTTACGCTTTAAAAACAGGGGCAGATTATCATGGGAAATTGATTGAAGGCGACCTCAATGGGATGCTGCTTAATTTCAATGGGCATGAGCTGTGGACAACGTTAACTGGTAAATTCAATGCCTACAATCTACTGCTTGCCTATGCAACAGCAGTTGAACTTGGTTTTGATGAAAATGACGTGCTGAAGGCTATCTCGAGTTTACATCGTGTTAAAGGTCGTTTTGAAACGTTGAAGTCTCCATCAGGAATTTTCTTCATCGTAGACTATGCACACACACCAGATGCATTGGAAAATGTCTTAGATACAATTAACGAAATCCGTACAAAAAACGAACGCCTAATTACCGTTTTCGGTTGTGGAGGCGATCGAGACCATGGAAAGCGACCTGAAATGGGCAAAATTGCAACCCGAAAATCGACGTTAGCTATTATAACCTCCGACAATCCGCGTACGGAAGATCCGGGTGCAATTATCAGAGAGATTGAAAGCGGTGTGGAACCTCAGTATTTCAGCAAATACACTTCAATCCCAGACCGACGAGAAGCCATAAAGATGGCCATAAAATTTGCTGAACCGAAAGACATCGTCATCGTTGCTGGAAAAGGACATGAATCCTACCAGGAAATCAATGGTGAGCGACTACATTTTGACGACAAAGAGACCATTCAAGAGTTACTTCAGTTAATGGGTAAATAATAAAAGAAGACGCATGTTATACTATCTATACGATTATCTCGCAGCAAACGGAATCCATATTCCGGGAATGAATTTGCTTAAATACATCTCGTTTCGTGCGGGAATGGCGGTATTGATGTCTCTTTTCATCGCCCTAGTTTATGGTAAAAAAATAATCAATTTTTTACGCCGCCAACAAATGGGTGAGTTGGTTCGGGATTTAGGATTAGCAGGTCAAAAACAAAAGGAAGGCACACCTACCATGGGGGGACTTATCATCATCATTGCTACCTTAATACCGGTCATTTTGTTTACGCGTTTTACAAACGTCTACATCGTACTTCTTATTATAACCGTACTCTGGATGGGAGCCATTGGCTTTTTAGATGATTATTTGAAGAAAATCAAGAAGAATAAAGATGGATTAAGTGGTAAATTTAAAGTAATTGGTCAGGTGGGATTGGGCCTAATCGTGGGAGTTACCATGTTCTACAACTCCAATATCACCATCAAAAGAAAATATTCTGACACGAATGTTGTCAATCGAAATAATGTTGAACAAAACTTCATGCCCGCAGAAAAAGAAGTGGTTTCTACCGTTCCTTTTGCAAAAAATAATGAGTTCGACTACAGCCAAATCCTGTTTTGGATGGATGAAGATCAGCGCCAGGAATGGGCTTGGATTGTTTTCATACCCATTGTCATTTTCATTGTAACCGCCGTTTCTAACGGTGCTAACATAACCGACGGGATTGATGGTCTCGCGGCGGGAACCAGCGCCGTAATCTTACTCACGCTGGCTTTCTTTGCTTACGTTTCGGGTAACATCATCTTTGCGGACTATCTCAACATTATGTTCCTGCCGAACATGGGAGAAACCACCATTTTCG
>JAYRQH010000239.1:0-3537 GCA_041910715.1 Bergeyella sp. | reverse complement strand
TTTTCCAGGAGCAAATTCAGTTAAATCTAGGAAATTAATTGTATCGTCTTCTTGAATTTTATCGTAATCGGATTCGTTAGCAAACGTTAAGGCCAACATTCCTTGTTTTTTCAAATTCGTTTCATGAATACGCGCGAATGATTTTACTAAAACTGCTTTAACACCTAAAAAACGAGGTTCCATTGCAGCATGTTCACGAGATGAACCTTCTCCGTAATTATGGTCACCAACAACAATGGAAGGAATTCCGGCTGCTTTGTAAGCTCTTTGTACTTTTGGCACTTCGTCATAAGCTCCAGTTAATTGATTTTTAACTGAATTTGCTTTTCCATTGAATGCATTTTCTGCACCAATTAACATGTTATTCGAAATATTATCCAAATGTCCTCGGAAACGCAACCATGGACCAGCCATCGAAATATGATCTGTCGTACATTTTCCAAACGCTTTGATTAACAATTTGGCACCTGTAATATTTTTACCATCCCAAGCCTCAAAAGGTGCTAACAATTGTAATCGGTCTGAAGTTGGAGAAACCACAACTTCTACGCTAGAACCATCAGCCGCCGGTTCTTGAAATCCTGGATCTTCTACATCAAAACCTTTGGTTGGTAATTCATCTCCAAAAGGCGGATTCAATTTTACAGCTTCTCCTTTATCATTAATTAGAGTATCAGTTATTGGATTAAAATCTAAACGACCCGAAATTGCTAAAGCCGCTACCATTTCTGGAGAAGTTACAAAAGCGTGTGTATTTGGATTTCCATCGGCTCTTTTTGAAAAGTTTCGGTTGAACGAATGCACGATGGTGTTTTTTTCTTGTTTGTCCGCTCCTTCTCTATCCCATTGTCCGATACAAGGTCCGCAAGCATTAGTAAATACTTTAGTTCCCATTTTTTCGAAATCAGCAATAATTCCATCTCTTTCAATAGTGTAACGAATTTGTTCCGAACCTGGATTGATTCCGAATTCTGCTTTTGGAGTAATTCCGTGAGCCACTGCTTGCCTTACAATTGAAGCTGCACGCGACATATCTTCGTAAGACGAATTGGTACACGAACCGATTAATCCCCATTCTACTTTTATTGGCCAACCGTTAGCTTCGGCTTCTGCTTTCATTTTGGAAACTGGAGTTCCTCTATCCGGAGTAAAAGGTCCATTGATGTGTGGCTCTAATTCAGATAAATTGATTTCTATTAATTGGTCAAAATATTTTTCTGGATTCGCATAAACTTCGGAATCGGCTGTTAAGTAAGATGCTACTTTATCCGCAGCATTAACTACATCTTGACGACCTGTTGCTGCCAAATATCTTCTCATTGAATCATCGTACCCAAAAGTCGAAGTCGTAGCTCCGATTTCTGCTCCCATATTACAAATAGTTCCTTTTCCGGTACACGACATCGATTCAGCACCTTCTCCGAAATATTCTACAATAGCACCTGTTCCTCCTTTTACGGTTAAGATATCGGCTACTTTTAGTATAACATCTTTTGGAGCAGTCCAACCGTTTAATTTACCTGTAAGCTTTACTCCGATTAATTTTGGAAATTTCAATTCCCAAGACATGCCTGACATCACATCAACCGCATCAGCACCACCAACACCGATAGCTAACATTCCTAAACCGCCTGCATTTACGGTATGAGAATCGGTTCCAATCATCAATCCTCCCGGAAAAGCATAATTCTCTAATACGATTTGGTGAATAATTCCTGAACCGGGTTTCCAAAAACCAATTCCATACTTGTTTGACACTGATGATAAGAAATCGAAAACTTCTTTTGATTGTTTATTTGCCAACTCTAAGTCTTGTTTCGCTCCATTTTTTGCTAAAATTAAGTGGTCACAGTGAACCGTTGTTGGAACCGCTACTTTACTCTTTCCTGCATGCATGAATTGCAATAATGCCATTTGTGCTGTTGCATCTTGACAAGCCACTCTATCGGGAGCAAAATCAACATAATCTTTACCTCTTGCGAAAGCTTGCGTTGGCATTCCATCCCAAAGATGCGAATACAAAATTTTCTCAGACAAAGTCAATGGACGCCCAACTATATCACGAGCTTTGTCTACTCGTTCTGCCATGGTGGCGTATACTTTTTCAATCATTTCAATATCAAATGCCATAGTAATTTATTTTGTTTGTTATTTAATCCCACTAATTTACAAAAAATTGAACAGATAAAAACAAAAAAGCCCAAGTAAAAAACTTGAGCTTTTCATTTTGATATTTAGATTTAATTATCCTACTAACAATTTGTGAGATGGAGCAAACTTAGTTAAGTTGATTCCTTCCACCGCTTTTTTGTATTCTTCAATTGAAGGGGTTCTTCCTAAAATAGTTGACAATACTACAACAGGAGTAGATGATAATAATGATTCTCCTTTTTTCTCTGCAGAGTCTTCTACAACACGACCTTGGAACAAACGAGTTGATGTTGCCATTACCGTATCTCCTTTAGACGCTTTTTCTTGGTTCCCCATACAAAGGTTACAACCTGGACGCTCTAAGTACAACATATTTTCGTACTCTGTACGAGCTACTGCTTTTGGTGCATTATCATCAAATTCGAAACCTGAATATTTTTGTAATACTTCCCAATCACCTTCTGCTTTTAATTCGTCAACGATGTTGTATGTTGGAGGAGCAACTACTAAAGGCGCTTTGAATTCCACTTTACCTTGTTGTTTTTCGATGTTTTTCAACATCTGAGCTAAGATTTTCATATCCCCTTTGTGCACCATACAAGAACCGATGAATCCTAAATCTACTTTTTTGTCTCCTCCGTAGAAAGAAAGTGGACGAATTGTATCGTGTGTATAACGTTTTGAAACGTCTTTATTATTTACATCTGGGTCAGCAATCATAGGCTCAGCAATTTGATCTAAATCAACCACTACTTCTGCATAATATTTTGCATTAGCATCTGGACGTAACGCTGGTTTTTCACCTGAACAAATCTCTGCAATACGTTGGTTTGCTTTATCGATTAATCCTTGAAGTACATGGTTTTTGTTGTCCATGCCTTTATCAATCATGATTTGGATTCTACCTTTTGCAATTTCTAATGATTCGATTAACGTTTCATCTTCAGAAATACAAATAGAAGCTTTAGCTTTCATTTCAGCAGTCCAATCTGTAAATGTGAAGGCTTGATCAGCGGTTAAAGTTCCAATGTGAACTTCGATGATTCTTCCTTGGAACACGTTTTCACCACCGTATTGGTGTAACATTTGCGCTTGAGTTGCGTGAACTACATCACGGAAATCCATATAATCTGGCATGCTTCCTTTGAAAGTCACTTTTACTGATTGTGGAATTGGCATTGAAGCTTCACCGGTTGCTAAAGCAAGAGCAACTGTTCCAGAATCTGCACCGAAAGCTACTCCTTTTGACATTCTAGTGTGAGAATCTCCACCAATAATGATAGCCCATTCATCAACTGTAATATCATTTAATACTTTGTGAATTACGTCGGTCATTGGATGATAAACACCTTTTGGATCACGTGCTGTAATCAATCCGAAATCATT
>JAYRQH010000238.1:0-2826 GCA_041910715.1 Bergeyella sp. | reverse complement strand
GGTGAAGAAGATGTGAACTTGATTGATCTTATCCAAAAAGGCAAAGTACAGTATGTGGTAAATACTACAACCAAAGGAAAACAAGCTGAGAGAGACGGTTTCCAAATCCGAAGAATGAGTGTGGAAAACGGCGTACCTTGTTTAACATCAATGGATACAGTAGGAGCAATTTTAAATGTTATCGAAAGTATGACATTTAAGATGGAACAGATGTAAAAATCTTATTCTAAAATAAATAGAGCCTCTTTCTGAAAGAGGCTCTTTTATTTTTAACATTTTTTGGCAATTTGTGGCATTATACTTGGCAAATCATTAGTAACCACAAAAAATTAAAACAATGAAAAAGATAGTTACCTTATTCCTAATGCTCGGAAGTTTCACATTAGGATTTTCGCAATCAGCGTATTACAATGATTATCGACGAAGTATTACCGATTATGACTGGACAGCTGTTGTTGCCGATTTAGTTTTAAGTCCGCAACAGAAAAATCAACTATTTGCGCTGAACACCAGATATGCCGATTACGATTCTTGGAATCGGGTTTACGGATCAAATCCTGATCGTTGGAGAACCGATCGATACAATGAAATGGAGCGTATCTTTGGAACAACGAAGTATACCAAGTTCAAAAACAAATACTACAAAGGTCAGAATCCTGTAGCCGTTTATAATCGTAACAAAAACAATTATAAACCAAGCCAAAATAAAGGAAACAAAACAACACCAGTGTATAGAAGCACAAAAAAGTATTCCAACGGAAATCATGCGATTTCAAAAGCAAAGGCTCATGCAGGGCATGGAAACTCTAATGGAAAAGGTAAAAACAAGTAAGCACACTATAAAATCATTGAAACCGACTCTTTAGTCGGTTTTTTTTGTGTTTAAAATTGGTGAAGCGAGGAAATTACTATCTTTAAAAAAAATAAAAAATGAAAAAAATCTTACTTGTACTCGGTTTTGGTTTGGCAGTGAGCCTTACGGCACAGGATTATTCGGTTCCTGCGGCAAGTCCACGGAAAAAGATTGAGCAACAATTCTCCATTTCCAAAATAACATTAGATTATGGTAGACCTGCGGTAAAAGGTCGCGCTGTGTTTGGTGATCTGGTTCCTTATGGGAAGGTTTGGCGCGCTGGAGCAAATTCCTCCTCAAAAATTACTTTTGGGCAACCGGTTACATTCGGTGGTAAAGAAGTCGCCGCCGGAACATACGGTTTGTATATCATCCCTCAAGCTAATGAATGGAAAATAATTTTAAACAAAGATTCTCAAAGTTGGGGCGCATTTAGCTTTGATGAAAAACTGAATGTGGTAGACGTTACGGTTCCCGTTCAAAAGCTTTCTACAAAACAAGAATGGTTTACAATGGATTTAAAACCAATTTCCGACACACAACTAAATTTGGATATTGAATGGGATACGAGCAAAGTTGCGGTTCCTATACAAGTTGCCAAGGCTGATAAAGTGACTCGTATGATTGAAAAACTTAACGAAGTTAAAAAAATTGAACGCGAAAAGTAAGCACCCTCTTGCTACAAATGAAAATTCAGCCATTCAAAATCGAATGGCTGAACTTGTTTTTACTTTACACGCATCCGCAAATTCGGATTTACATATACACGTGAAATGTAGAGTAGTTTGATAAAAATTTCTTCTGGCACTACACAAGTAATATTTTGTCCATCGGAATAACTTACTTCAACACGATAAGTTCCTTCTCCAAAGTCACGAATATCAATATCTTTGCTCATGCTAATGCTTATATTTGGATCATATCTAGAGTCATTTAATTTATACCATTTGTACGTAGTATACATGTTTCCGTAAAATCCATTTGTTGTTAGCATATAAGTTGAAGAATCGGCATTGTTAATGCGATGATTAATCCAATCGGGACCTAATCCATCAAAACTTCCTGGATTATACGGGTCGTACGTAATATTGTTATTATTTTGGTTGGCAATGGTACTTTGTTCTGCAAAATGCAGGGTTTTTCCCGATGCATTAATGTCTTTTAAATTCCCAAAATTGAACTTGGTGTTGGCACCGGTTACATCTACATTAGCGCGGCTACCTGGCGTTGAGCTTTGTACAAACGTGACATCACAAGGGGTACCACCCAAAGTCCAATTCTCTATAGTTTGCGTTCTGGCAACTTCTAACGTATAGGTCTTCCCCGCTGTAAATAATAAATCTTTAAATGTATTATTTCCATACATACTACCATCTCCTTTAAATTCTACGCGATTGTATTTTGCACCACCAGAGATTACACCACCTGTAGACTGAAAAGTAACATCAAAATAGCTCTGGCTGGCATGGGCACTAAGACCATAACCAAAACTTGTTATATTACTCTTTGTAAAATACAAATGAGAAGTACCTGCATTGACCTTTGTAAGCGCAGAATTTGTAGTAAATACAGAATAAGTTGCATTTAAATAAACTATAGAGCTTCCTAGGTTGAGCGTGGTAGGCTTATTACTACCATAATTAGTCATAAAAGTGCTGGCAATAGTAACCTGATGGTTATTGGTATTCCAAGTACCGGCGTTTTGATAAAAATAATAGGCCAAAACTTCAAAATCATCTAATAAACTGATCGAGTTTTCCTCTTCGAAATAAAGCCTACCACTGGTAAGCCCTGTTTTTACCCCATTACTTTTAATAGTTTTAGCTTCACCGGTATGGCGGTAATAGATATTATACACATTAATATTGGACATACCTGTTTGCCATTCGCTGGAACCATAAATATTAAGGGTTTGACTACCGCTCTGGCTTAAGGTCGGTGCAACTGCACTACCAGAAAAGGTAATGTTGTGG
>JAYRQH010000237.1:0-4045 GCA_041910715.1 Bergeyella sp. | reverse complement strand
TCATACTTTAATTCATGTTTCCCTTCGGTTAAACTTCTCAAAGGGATATTATATAAGCTAAACTTTCCCACGTATTGTATTTAAAACTCAAAAGAACGGCGCAAAGGTATAAAGTTTTTTTGGAATAAATAAATATTTTAAGTCTAATCTTGAAACAAAGTGGGTGAGGGGATTCAAATGTAAATGATATGATTTTGAATTTGTATATAAAAAAGCTACATAAAAATTAATTTATGTAGCTTTCTCTTAATTAGCGTAGTAATGTTGTTTGTTTTCTCTTTTAATATACCTTTAAAAATAAAGAATATATAGTTTTAATTATGTAGTGTAGCTTTGTTTTTAAGTATTGTTCTAGTGCTCATTTAGTATATAGATGGTGGGGATATAAAAACGTTGCATATAAATTTTCTTTTTTTTTGTTTTTTAACAAAGTGACTGCTGTGTAAATTGTTGATAAATAGTTTTTTTAGTTTAATTGTGCTATAGAGTTATAGGAGATAGGAAAATACTCTTTAGCGTAAGGTGAGATAAAAAGAGAGCGCCGCATAAAAATTAATTTATGCGGCGCTACTTTATAGATAGTTGTTTTTTATCCGATTGTAATCAGAGCAACTCCTTCTAGTACAGAGTCTCCTTTAGATACATGTATGCCGGTAACCTTTCCGTCTTGAGTAGCTTGGATAGCATTCTCCATTTTCATAGCCTCAAGCATAACTACAGTTTGTCCTTTCTTTACTTCGTCACCTTCATTAACTAATACGTCGATGATGATGCCCGGAAGTGGAGATTTTACACTGCCTGCACCACCACTTGCTGGTTTGGTTGGTGCCGAAGTTGTAGCTTTAGGTGCTGCAGTGGCAGTAGCTGCCGGTGCTTTCGAAGCCGGACGAGTAACAAGAGTGATTTCTTCCTCGTTGTTTACCAATTCTACTTTATAGTTGCTTCCGTTTACTGCAACTTCAGCAAGACCGTTATCCATCTTGTTTACGGCTACTATGTATTCCTGTCCGTTTATTCTATATATGAACTGTTTCATAATAATTTATCAAATTTTATTTTCTTACTGGCATTTGAAGCATAGCTTTACTTTTGTCAGCCCATGGTAGATAATCTTTCGACACATGTTTGATCGTTAGCACATTGCTTTCTATGTCGTGCTGGTTTTGCACATCATATATAGCTAAGGCTATAGCTGCTAATACTTCTGACGGTATATTATTATTACTCATAATACTAATTCGTTTAGAGATTATAGAGGCAGGTTGTCATGCTTCTTAGAAGGATTGACTTGCTTTTTAGTTCTCAGTTGTTCCAAAGCGCGGATAACGCGGAAACGAGTATTTCTCGGTTCTATTACGTCATCGATATATCCATAGCGTGCAGCGTTGAAAGGATTACAGAATAATTTGTTGTATTCTGCTTTCTTTGCAGCAAGTGCTTCAGCCGGATTCTCAGATTCTTTGATTTCTTTCGCGTAAAGCACTTCTGCTGCTCCATCAGCACCCATAACTGCGATTTCGGCAGTAGGCCATGCATAGTTGATGTCGCCACGAAGTTGTTTACAGCTCATTACGATGTGTGAACCTCCGTAAGACTTACGTAGAGTAACTGTTACTTTAGGTACTGTAGCTTCTCCGTATGCATAAAGAAGTTTTGCGCCATGTGTAATTACACCGCCGTATTCTTGACCTGTTCCAGGAAGGAATCCCGGTACGTCTACCAATGTCACCAACGGAATATTGAAAGCATCGCAGAAGCGTACGAAACGAGCTGCTTTGCGTGAAGCGTTGATGTCTAGTACTCCGGCAAGGTATTTAGGTTGGTTAGCCACGATACCAACAGATTGACCATTCATGCGGGCAAAACCAATTATTATGTTCTTAGCATAGTTTCCATGTACCTCAAGGAATTCGCCATTGTCGACAACCGCACCGATTACTTCAAACATATCGTATGGTTTATTCGGATTGTCGGGGATGATTTCATTTAGTAAATCTTCCATTCTGGCAGCTGGGTCTGTACATTCTTTACGAGGAGCTTCTTCCATATTGTTTTGAGGAAGGAAGCTATATAAGTGACGGATCAAAGATAATCCATCATCTTCGTTCGCTACAGAGAAATGAGCAACACCCGATTTAGTAGTGTGTACGCTTGCTCCACCAAGTTCTTCTTGTGTCACGTCTTCTCCGGTTACAGTTTTTACAACTTTAGGTCCTGTAAGGAACATATAAGATGTTCCTTCTGTCATCAAGACAAAGTCTGTCAAAGCTGGTGAATATACTGCACCACCGGCACATGGACCGAAGATTCCTGATATTTGAGGTATTACACCTGAAGCTAAGATATTGCGTTGGAAAATTTCTGAATAGCCTGCAAGAGCGTTAACTCCTTCCTGTATACGTGCACCTCCCGAGTCGTTGATGCCGATTACCGGAGCACCTACTTTCATTGCCATATCCATTACTTTACAGATTTTCTCTGCATGTGTTTCAGATAATGAACCTCCAAAAACCGTAAAATCTTGTGCAAAAACATATACCAATCTTCCGTTGATGGTTCCGTAACCGGTTACTACTCCATCACCATAGATGATTTCTTTTTCCATCCCGAAATCGGTAGTACGGTGTGTAACTAACATTCCGATTTCTTCAAACGATCCTTCGTCTAATAAATATTCGACACGCTCTCTTGCTGTTAATCTTTTTTTAGCGTGAAGTGCTGCTATTCTTTTTTTGCCTCCGCCTAATTTGGCTAAAGCGATTTTATCGTTTAATATTTTGATTTTATCTTCCATTTTCTTTCAATGAGTCAATTAGACAATTTGTCGATGTGCCAATTAATTTGGCAATCTTAGTACTTTTTGATCTTCTACGTATTGTTGAAATGCAATCATTGCTGCGATTTCGGCTTCGGTATCTAATTTTGATTTTAATTTTTCAGCATCGTAATACGCTTTCACAAATCCCGTATCAAAATCCCCTGAACGGAAAGCTTCGTGTTCCATAACAAACTTCCCAAAAGGTAATGTTGTTGCAACTCCTTCCACCAAATAATTATCAATTGCTTTAATCATCAATTCGATAGATTCTTCACGCGTATTTCCGTAAGTAATCAATTTTGAAAGCATTGGATCGTAGTAAATTGGCACATCCATTCCTTCTTCGATTCCATTATCTACACGAATTCCTTCGCCTTCTGGTAATTTATAAGTACTTAAGAAACCTACGTTAGGTAAGAAATCATTCATTGGATCTTCGGCATATACACGAAGTTCCATGGCGTGACCTTTGATTTGTAAATCTTCTTGTTTCATTGGTAAAGCTTCGCCACGCGCTACGCGAATTTGCAATTCCACTAAATCCAATCCCGAAATTAATTCTGAAACTGGGTGTTCTACTTGCAAACGCGTGTTCATTTCTAAGAAATAGAAATTATGGTCAGCATCCATCAAAAACTCAACTGTCCCTGCACCTAAATAATCACAAGCTTTAGCCACTTTTACAGCCGCCTCACCCATTTCTTTACGTTTTTCTGGAGTCAAAATCGCAGATGGCGCTTCTTCAACTACTTTTTGATGACGGCGTTGGATACTACATTCTCTTTCGAAAACATAGACAATATTGCCATGACTGTCTGCCATTACTTGAATTTCGATGTGACGAGGTTTTGTTACATATTTTTCAATGAAAACCGAACCGTCTCCAAAAGCGTTGGTTGCTTCCGAAATCGCTCTATCCATTTGAGACACGAAATCTTCTGCTTTTTCCACAACACGCATTCCCTTTCCTCCACCACCAGCTGATGCTTTGATTAGAATTGGAAAACCAATTTCTGTTGCAATTTTCTTTGCTGCTTCGATATCGGTGATAGCATCTTCAGTTCCTGGAACCATAGGAATATTGTAATGTTTAACCGCTTCTTTAGCTGCTAACTTACTTCCCATCATTTCAATCGCTTTCGATTTTGGTCCGATGAAAATGATGTTGTTTTTTTCACAAGCTTCTGCAAAAGATGAGTTTTCACTCAAGAATCCATAACCTGGATG
>JAYRQH010000236.1:0-4283 GCA_041910715.1 Bergeyella sp. | reverse complement strand
CGCTTGTCGGAAAAATCAGTTCGGTACATCATGCCGAGTTCGTGTCCCAGACCGAGAAAGTTACCTTCCGTAATTCCTGCACCCAACTTTTTGCCAGAAAAACTAAAATTGGGTTTTAAACTCCAAGAATCCAACGCAGTTACCTGAATATCAATAGAATCGTTTGTCGATGTACTGTCAATCACGGCGATGCGAACTCGGTTTACGAAACTTGTATTACGTAACAAACGTTCCGATTCGTACAACTTTTGCGCGTTGTAAACATCTCCTTTCTTAAATAATAAATAGCCTCTGATTACAAATTTCTTGGATTTCACATGAAGCCTATTTCCAAACTCTTCAAACCATTGTTTTTCTTTTTCGGTAAAATTTCGCGAAGTTCCAAGAGGATCGATACTTTCAATGTGAATGTTTCTAATATGTTTTCCTTCGTATTTTTTGTCAGACAAATTATCCGTATTCGGTACCACAACAGAGTCGGGAATATTTCGAAAGATAAGGCGGTATAGAAATTTAGACGCTTTTCGTTTGTGAGAAAATGTTTCTATCTTTTGATACAGCGAGTCTCGCTTGGGCCTTTCCTGAGCTTGTAATACAGGTACACCTGCAAGTAAGAAAAAAAATAGATAAAAAAAAGCAAAATTCTTCATATAACTCCCGCGGACTTCTCGTTTAGTAGATGCAAACACCTTGATGTGCTAATGTAATAAACTTTGTGCCAAAATTCATCGGATCGAAATCATAATCTTGAGAAAAATAGTGCAAAACAATCACTTTCCTTATCTTTGCAAGTGTAAAATTTTATTCAAAGGGAATTGTAACGCACCTATGAAGATCAATCTTAATCAAAATAAAAATCTCAAACTTTTCAAGACCATTTCGCAGGTTGCGGCGGAAAACAATATGCAAGTTTATGCAATTGGAGGCTTTGTTCGCGACTTATTGATGGGCAGAAAAGCTGCGACTGATATCGATTTTGTCACCGAAGACAATGGGATTCTACTGGCAGAGAAAATTGCGAATGCGCTGGACCCAAAACTTAAAGTTTCCGTTTTCAAAACGTACGGAACAGCGATGTTTAAATATCAAAATCTTGAATTGGAATTTGTAGGAGCACGAAAAGAAAGCTATTCCGAAGATTCTCGGAAGCCTTCTGTTGAGAACGGAAGCCTAGAAGAGGACCAAAAAAGACGAGATTTCACCATCAACGCCATGGCCATTTCCCTAAATTCGGATAATTTCGGCGAACTGGTAGACCCTTTTAACGGACGACAAGATCTCACAAAAAAACTTTTACGAACGCCTTTAGAACCTCATCAAACCTACTCTGATGATCCCTTACGAATGATGCGAGCCATACGTTTTGCATGTGTGCTGAATTTCGACATCGAGAACCATTCGTTGGAAGCTATTAGACAAGAAGCAGATCGTATCAAGATTGTTTCTATGGAGCGCATTATGGTGGAGTTCAACAAAATAATGAATTCTGAAAAACCATCAGTAGGCTTACACCTTTTGGAAAGCACTGGATTGTTGGAGCGCATTATTCCTGAACTTACAGCTTTAAAGGGTATCGAAGAGGTTGAAGGACAAACGCATAAAGATAATTTCTACCATACATTAGAAGTGGTTGATAATATTTCCAAGAATACAGATAATCTTTGGCTCCGTTGGGCAGCACTACTTCATGATGTGGGAAAAGCCCCAACGAAAAAATTCGTTGAAGGAACAGGTTGGACGTTTCATGGACATGAATTTTTGGGATCAAAAATGGTGAAAACCATCTTTCAGCGTTTAAAACTTCCGTTGGGAAGCGATATGAAGTATGTGCAGAAAATGGTAAAATTATCCTCGCGTCCTATCGCTTTAATCACTGACGATACTTCCGATTCGGCACTACGACGTCTTTTATTTGATTCTGGTGAAGATCTCGAAGACCTATTTACTCTTTGTAAAGCTGATATTACCACCAAGAATGCGTCTAAACAAGCCAAATTCAAGAAAAATTTCGAGTATGTTGCCACCAAAATAAAAGAGGTTGAAGAAAAGGATAAAGTACGAAACTTCCAGCCTCCCATTTCAGGAGAGGAAATTATGGAGTTGTTTGATTTAAAACCTGGTCGAGAGATTGGTATTCTCAAAGAAAAAGTAAAAGAAGCCATTCTGGAAGGATTTATCCAAAACGATCCTAAAGAGGCTAAACATTTGGTTATTGAAGAGGCTAAAAAACTAGGTTTAGAACTTACAAAATAAAAATAAATCCCTTTCAGCTGAAAGGGATTTTATTTTTAGAATTGGTAATTAAAACCAACCGTATAATTTCGACCTTTGGTCGTATATCCGACTACATCAACATAATTGGTATTGAATAGGTTATTTACATTCGCAAATAAACTAAGCTTTTCGGTTAAATTATGATTAGCATTTAGGTGAAAAGTATGATACGCTTTATTTTCAACGGCAACCGTTTGGTATGTTTTCGAGTCAAAATACGCATCGTTTCGCTTTCCAATAAACTGATGCATGAGTACTACTGAAGTTTTAGCTAAAGGTTTTAGACTAAGTTGCGAGTTCACTCTCTGTTTTGGAATTCGTAACATCGACGCTTCATTTTTCTTTTCAACAAAACTGTAGTTTCCGGACACATCCATCCAAGGCGTTATTTTATACTCTGCACCAATTTCAAAACCTTTAGCTGTATTTTCATCCAGATTTTTGTATTGTCCAACGTAGTTTACATTATCTACGATACTATACACAAAACCTTGTTTTTCTTTTCTTTGAAAGAGGCTTGCGGTCACTTGCCATATTTTCTCTGTGCTACCGATGCTCAAATCAATTTCGTGTGTTGCATTCTCTTCCGGTTTTAAATCAAAATTTGGTAAGATGTACGGTACCGACCCGTAATTTTGATATAAAGTAGGCGCAATAAATGCCGTTGCATATGAGTAACCAATTTTATAAACTAAACTAGTAGTCTCAGCTAAATAATACGGATTAATGCTATAGACCCAATGCTCATTAAATTTGGAATGGTTGGTCATGCGAACTCCCAGATCCAAGTTAAAACCGTTGTAATTTACATTTCCTTTCGCGAAAGCATCAAAAGTAGAAACACGGGTATCTGCATTTTTAAGCTTTTCCTCTAAGGAAGTTTCACCCCAAGGCGTTTCTTTATAACCTAAGGACTGCTCCTCATATTGTATTCCCGCTACTAAAGACGCATTTTTACTAAAGGTATAATGGTTATACAATTCATAAAAAGAGTTTTTTCCGATATATTGATATTGGTCTTTGTAGCCGTCTTTTGAAAGGTCTTGAAGTAAACGATCGGTGTTGGTAAAACGGGTGTTGAAAACTAAACCACCTTTGGAATAGTTAAATTTTGCATTTCCACCAATATACGTTTGCTTGTCATCTCCCCTTTGGTTGCTATCAGCAAATGCGCCCTGATCAAACTGATACAAAAAATGATTGTATCCTGCGTATGCATTGACTTGAAACTCACTTTCAGAATACCCAACTTTGAACTGTACATTTTGCTTTTCGAAACCATCTTTGTCAAAAGAATCATCACCCTTTGCAGAAGATATTCCTTTAGATTTTTCGTTGAAGCCATCCACTTGATAATTGAACCCTTGCACCGCACCCTTCACTAATACATTCTGTGCGAATGTTCCGTAAGATCCGCCTCTTGCAGAAACCAAGCCTTCAACTACTTTTTTAGCTGAATATTTGGTCACAATATTAATCACAGACACCGTTGCATTCGATCCATATAAAACCGATGATGCCCCATTCATAATTTCGATTGATTCAATGTTTTCCAGAGCCAACCAGCGCAAATCGGAAACGGTATAATCGTTACCAGATACGTCCCTAAGTGGTACTCCATCTAATAAAAGAAGTACATTAGCACTTTTGCCACCACGTACTCGGATTCCTTTTGGTTCTGTTGCGTTGTTAAAATTCCCAGTAATTTGTACTCCAGCAACCTGATCAAGTACATCATTCACATTTTGTCCTTTGTACTTTTCCAAATCAGCTGCGGTAATCAGCGAGATGTTCTTTCCTACTTTATTGATGTTTTGAGGCATTTTAGAAACTAAACTTACTTCTTCAATTTCAGTTTCCTGTGTTTGTTGAGCATACATACCTGTTCCTACGCCAAGTAACAATGCCGCCAATACGGTCTTTTTGTTCATAAATTTGAGGTTAATCGCCCAGAATACCAATCGTAATGTAGCAACTTGAGAGCTCAAGCTAGAGACATCAGGACTTTT
>JAYRQH010000235.1:0-2772 GCA_041910715.1 Bergeyella sp. | reverse complement strand
TGGTTGAAAAACACGGTTTATATGACCATAAACTCGATTTAGGGAAATTTCAAATGCCGACACTTGATTTACTGAAAGATTATGGAAACGAGGAAATTTCGGTAAATAAAGAAGAATTAGAGGAGAATAAAAACAAAATTGTTGGCTTGCTGAAAAACTTTAATGTGGGCATCAAAGAAATTAAGGCTACGATTGGACCAACCGTGACCTTATATGAAATCGTTCCCGAGGCGGGAATCCGAGTTTCGGCCATCAAAAAATTACAGGACGACATTGCGCTGAATCTTTCTGCATTAGGTATCCGAATTATCGCACCTATGCCAGGAAAAGGAACAATTGGAATTGAAGTTCCAAGAAAAAGTCCTTCTATGGTATCTATGCGAAGTGTGATTGCTTCTCATAAATTTCAAAATACCGATATGGATCTTCCAGTTGTTTTCGGAAAAACCATTTCAAATGAAATTTTCATGGCCGACCTTGCTAAAATGCCACACTTGCTAATGGCTGGAGCGACGGGACAGGGTAAATCAGTTGGTATTAACGCAATTCTGACCTCACTTTTGTATAAAAAACACCCGAGTGAGTTAAAGTTTGTGATGGTAGATCCAAAAAAGGTAGAACTTACGCTTTATTCTAAAATTGAGCGCCATTACTTAGCAAAACTTCCCGATGCAGAAGATGCCATTATCACCGATACGACAAAGGTTATCAATACCTTAAACTCGCTTTGTATCGAAATGGACACTCGTTATGAACTACTAAAAAGTGCATTCTGTAGAACTATTAAAGAGTACAATAAAAAATTTGCCGAGCGAAAGTTAAATCCAGAAAATGGACATCGCTATTTACCTTATATCGTTTTAGTAGTGGACGAATTTGCGGATTTGATTATGACTGCTGGTAAAGAGGTGGAACATCCAATAGCGCGTTTGGCTCAGCTTGCGCGTGCTGTGGGAATCCATTTGATTGTCGCCACTCAGAGGCCTTCCGTAAATGTAATCACTGGGATGATTAAAGCAAACTTCCCGGCTCGAGCTGCATTTAGAGTAATTTCGAGCGTAGATTCGCGTACGATTCTTGATTCTCCAGGCGCCGATCAGTTAATTGGTAAAGGAGATATGCTATACTTTAATGGAAATGAAATTTTGCGTTTGCAATGTGCCTTTGTTGACACCCCTGAAGTAGAACGAATCGCTGATTTTATTGGAGAACAAAAAGGATATGCGTCTGCATTTCTTCTTCCTGAATACACATCGGAAGATACAACCAGTACCGTGGGCGCCTTCGATCCCAATGAAAAAGATGCCTTATTTGAGGATGCCGCACGAATTGTGGTTTCCACACAACAAGGATCAACATCGATGTTACAAAGACAATTGAAACTTGGCTATAATCGAGCGGGCCGAATCATGGATCAACTAGAGGCTTCGGGCGTTGTTGGTGGCTTCAATGGAGCGAAAGCGCGAGAAGTTCTCATCACCGATTTACATTCTTTGGAACAGTATTTGGAAGATTTACGAAAAGGATAACTAAAAACCCTTTTATAAATTAGAAATTTAGTACTATGAAAAGAATTGTATCAACGATGGTTACGGGAGCATTGGTCGCAGGAAGTATGATGCTGGTTCAAGCACAAAAAGCCGACGCGCGTTCACAACAAATTTTAGATAAAGTAGCAGCGAAATATAAAGCAAATAAGAATACGTATTTCAAATTTGCTTTTGGTTCGGGAGCTAATGGAAAGGTGACAAAAAACGAAACAGGAATTTTTTATACCACACCTACCAAATACCGCTTGAAAATTATGGGCACCGAACAAATTTTTGACGGTAGTAAAATTTATAACATTAGCGACGAAGATCAGGAAGTAACCATTGCGAAAGCAAACGGCAGCGAAATGATGTTTTCGCCAACCAATTACCTTAATACGTATAAAAAAGAATACAACACAACCTACCAAGGTAAAGCTACCGTTGCGGGTAAAAGTACGGATGTGGTGAAGTTGGTTCCAGTGAAAAGTAATGGCATCAAGGAAGTAAAAATTTATCTTGATCCTAGCAGCAATCAGTTAGTAAAGATAGAACAGTATAGTTCCGACAACGATTTTGCAACCATTACGATTCAGGATTATAGAGCCAATCAGAATCTGAAGGCGGACATGTTTACCTTCAACAAAAATCAGTATAAAAATTATTTGGTAACTAATTTGTAAGTGTTACCTACATAAAACAAAAGTCACAAAGTTTATTTGTGGCTTTTTTTGATTATTTTTGCGACCATGAAAATCCTAGACAGGTATATCATCAAAACCTTTTTCGGACCTTTCTTCTTCATTTTCAGCGTGCTGTTTTTCATCTTTATGGTGAATATCGTTTGGGTACAGATGTCGCAAATTGTTGGGAAAGGACTCACGTATTGGGAAATTTTTAAATTTCTTTTTTACAGTAGTGCCACCGTTGTATCCATGGTTCTTCCATTAACCATCCTACTCTCCTCCATTATGACTTTTGGAGATTTTGGGGAGCGCTACGAATTAGCTGCGATGAAAGCCGCGGGTATCTCGCTAACGCGGGTAATGATGCCACTTTTCATTGTTACTATTGGGCTATCAATCATTTTGGTACTTTTTCAGAATAACATCAACCCTGCATTTCAGCGGAAAGCACGGAATATGATGTACAATATTGCTTTAACAAAACCTGCGCTTAATTTTGTGCCGGGTCAGTTTATTAATTCACTTCCGGGTTTTTCCATAAAATTCGACAAGATCGA
>JAYRQH010000234.1:0-3684 GCA_041910715.1 Bergeyella sp. | reverse complement strand
ACGAAAGAGTTATTCTTAAAATGGCTTCAAGGAGAATTTCCTCATGTTGAAATCATCGGACTCATGGGCATGGCTACTTTTACGGAGGATGCTAATGTAGTAAAAAACGAATTTCAGTTATTGAAACGTCTTTACGATCAATTATCATTACAGAAAAAACTAACAACATTATCGATGGGAATGAGCGACGATTTTCCTTTAGCCATCGAATGCGGTGCCAATTCTGTCCGAATTGGATCGGCCATTTTTGGCCACCGCACATACGAAAACCCATAAAAGAAACTTAGGAACAATTTTTGCTGCTTCATAGCAACATTTAAAACAATACTATCTCTCTATTATTATGCAAAAAATACTGATTGTAGAAGACGAAAAAGCAATTTCAGGAGTCTTACATAGCATCTTGAGTGATGAACTTCCCGAATATGAATTCATTATTGCTGAAGATGGTTTAGAAGGCTATAAAAATATTGAAAAAGACGATTTTAATCTGGTAATTTCGGATATAAAAATGCCAAAATTATCAGGAACGGAATTGTTGAAACAAAGTTTGGCTCTAAAACCAGATCAAACATTTGTGATGATTTCAGGTCATGCCGATATTGATACGGCCGTCGATTGTCTGAAAGAGGGTGCATACGATTTTATATCTAAACCGATTGATATAAACCGTCTCATTACGAGTGTAAAAAATGCGCTTGATAAGGGTAATCTTCGAAATGAAAATAAAAATTTGCAGTCGGAGAACAAAACGTTGAAGAAGAAGGTCAACAAAAAATATCAGATGGTTGGAGAAAGCCCTGCGCTTAAGAAGATCCAAGAAATGATTGATAAAGTTGCCGTTTCTGACGCTCGAGTTCTGATTACAGGTCCCAATGGAGCAGGTAAAGAACTGGTTGCACATGCTATCCACGCGCAAAGCGAACGTTCTAAAGGCCCCATGGTTGAAGTGAATTGTGCAGCGATACCATCCGAACTTATTGAATCTGAATTATTTGGACACGTTAAAGGTTCTTTTACAGGCGCCATTAAAGACAAGTCGGGTAAATTCGAATTAGCGAACAACGGAACCATTTTTCTTGATGAAATTGGTGATATGAGTTTGATCGCTCAAGCAAAAGTATTGCGCGCTTTGCAGGAAAACAAAGTATCTCCTGTAGGTAGCGACAAGGAAATTCGAGTTGATGTACGTGTCGTCGCAGCGACCAATAAAGATATGAAGAAGGAAATTGATGAAGGTAGATTTCGCGAAGATTTATACCACAGACTTTCGGTTATTGAGATCTACGTGCCACCATTAGATGATCGTAAAGATGATATTCCCTTACTGGTAGAACATTTCTCAAAATTAATTGCCGATGAGCAAGGTACTGCAATTAAACAATTTGATCCGAATGCAATAAAAGCATTGCAAGATTTTTCATGGACAGGAAATATTCGTGAACTTAGAAACGTTGTGGAACGTTTGATTATTCTGGGAGGTTCTCCTGTATCAGCAGATGACGTAGCCAGCTTTGTACGAAAATAATCCAAATACACCATTTAGTATATAAAAAGTTTGCGGTAATTTTGCCGCAAACTTTCTTTTTAAGAATATTGAAACCAATTTTATGGCATTTTTAAACCCAGAATATACCAAACGAACACTTACCTTAGCGGCTCCCGTGATGCTTACACAGTTGGGGCAAGTCTCTGTAAATCTATTTGATAACATTATCGTTGGGAAACTTTTGGGATCTGATGCGCTTGCTTCGGTATCGCTTGGAAATGGCGTATTTTTTAGTGTATTCATTTTTGGGTTAGGTATGTCACTCGCTATTCCACCATTAGTTTCGGAAGCGAATTCCCAGAATGACACCAACAAAATCGATAGCATTTTTCGTCACGGTTTCGTCATCAATATGGCCGTAGGATTTCTTTTGATGTTGTTGCTTCTTGCGGGCATGCCTCTGCTGAATCATATGAATCAGCCGCCTGAAATTATACCAGACACAATTACCTACCTAACGATCATGGCATTCAGCATTCTTCCCTTCATGGCCTTTCAAACGCTTCGGGAAGTATCGGAAGGTTTATCCTATACCATTGGTGTAACAAAAGCTACGATTATTGCCAACATTATTAATATCATATTGAATTATATTCTGATTCAAGGTCTCTTTGGCTTCCCAAAAATGGGCGTAGCAGGATCGGCTTGGGCGACATTTATTGCCCGTGTTTTTATGGTGGTATTTTTATTTTTCGTCATGCGAAAAGAAGCAAAAACGAGAGCGCATCTACAAAATTTCAGTTTAAAGTTGAGCTTGTTTTCGAAAGCTTTATTCAATAAAATGATTAAAATCGGGATTCCCACTTCCCTACAAATGTTTTTTGAAGTTACCGCTTTTGCGGCTGCCGCTTTTATTTGTGGTTTGGTGAGTGCAAAAGACATCTCTTCACACCAAATTGCACTTAGCATGGCTTCATTTACCTTTAACTTATGCATTGGTTTGGGTGTTGCATCCACGGTCTTAATTGGCAATAAAATGGGTGAACGCAATTTTGTTGAACTTCGTAAAGTGGGTGTAAATAATATCAAAATTGTATTTCTTGGGATGATTGTCGCCGGATTAATTTTTATTGTTGCTCGAAATATTTTGCCGACGTTCTTTACAGATTCCTCGGACGTACACGTTATCGAACTGGCTTCTCAATTGCTCATTATTGCTGCGCTTTTCCAACTATCGGACGGAATACAAGTGGTAACTTTAGGCTGTTTACGCGGAATACAGGATGTTAAAATACCAAGTGTAATCACCTTTATTGCGTATTGGATTATCAC
The DNA here is from genome assembly GCA_041910715.1 of Bergeyella sp. GTDB lineage: Bacteria > Bacteroidota > Bacteroidia > Flavobacteriales > Weeksellaceae > JAFAFC01. The sequence goes on along the minus strand of JAYRQH010000234.1, from coordinate 863 downwards.
AATTCCTTTAGGATATTATCTGTGTTATATTCAAGGAATGGGTGCAATCGGAATGTGGATTGGTTTAGGAATTGGCTTGTCAATTTCAGCAATTTTATTAGTGAAACGTTTCCATGATTTAACAAAACGTCGCATTGAAAACGCGGAAAAATTTGTATAATAAAAAAAGCAGAAGTTTTACTTCTTCTTTTTTATCTTTATTAAAAGGTGTAGTTATAAAGATTATAATTTAAATTCCAATTTAACGTTAAAAAATCGACCTGTTAAACGAACCGGAACCGCATAAACCGCATCTGAAGTGACATCGGAGATCCATTGATTTGCCACCGTATTATTGATGTTAAAAGCATTGAAAATTTGTACACCTAAAGTCAGCTCCTTAAAATTGCCCCAAAAATTTCCGTGTGCCTTGTGTTCATCCTGATCGATAAAAACTTTAGACATTCCAATATCAACACGCTTGTACGAAGGCAACCGTTTTTGATACGCATAATGCGCAGAAAAGTCAGGTTGTTGTGTACTTGGATCAATGCTTATTGGAGTTCCTGTAGGCAATCCACTAGCATATACTAAGGTAAGATTTACCTTCATGCTTGGAAATTTGGGCATATAATCTTGATAAAACATCGAGAATCTAAAACGCTGATCGGTTGGCCTTGGGATATAACCCATCCCATCTATATTTTCGTAAACTCGAGCATAACTTGCAGAAACCCAAGAATCGACTCCTGGCACAAACTGCCCAAACAACCTTGCATCTAAACCATAGGCATAACCTGTTGCATTATTTTGCCCGGAATAACGAATTCTCACGTTATCTAAATAATACGGAATTAGGTTTTCCATTTTTTTGTAATACAATT
>JAYRQH010000233.1:0-2996 GCA_041910715.1 Bergeyella sp. | reverse complement strand
GGTTTGCTACCATAAAAGCCTCTGTAAACAGAAAAAGGCGATGGATGCGCTGATTTGATGACAAAATGTTTCTGGGAATCAATTAACACTTCCTTTTTTTGGGCGAATGCTCCCCAAAGCACAAAAACAAGATTTTCTTTTCGATCCGATAATTCCTTAATTATAAAATCGGTGAACCGTTCCCAACCTAAATCCTTATGCGAATTCGGCTCATGAGCTTTAACGGTAAGCGTTGCATTCAATAGCAAAACGCCTTGTCTCGCCCAATCATCCAACTCGTTACTAATCCGTTCAACTTGAACATCGTCTTTCAGTTCGGTAAAAATATTTTTTAACGAAGGCGGAGCCGATACTTGATCAGAAACTGAAAAACACAGTCCATTTGCCTGAAGATCATTATGATAAGGATCTTGACCAATTATAACTACTTTCACATCGTCAAAAGCAGTCAATTCGATCGCCCGAAATATCTGTTTTTTAGGCGGAAAACATTTAGTTGTAGTATACCGTTCCTTTACTTTTGCCCAAAGATTCTCAAAATATTCTGAGTTTTTTATCGGCGCTAAAACTTCATTCCAATTCATAAAATCAATCAAACTAATTTCCTTCCAAAAGTAAGAATTCACATTCACAAAAAGGAGGAGAATATTAAAATTATCTCAGTACATTTGCGTTGTGAACATTGATAAAACCGATTTTGTTGAGTTAGAATTCCCCGATCTGCTGTCGGAGATTGCTCCCTTTGCTTTTTCTCCGAAAACGCAAGAAGACATTATGAACCTAAGGCCAATGTCTTTTGAACAGGCAGAACATACTTTGAAAAAGACCTCTGAATTTCTGAGCAGCTTCGAAAGCTCGAACGCCATACCGTTTCATGAATATGAAGATATTGAGGAAGAACTGAAATTGATGCTCATCGAAAATTTTAGACTGGAAAATAAAGCGTTTATCCGTATTAAAAGCCTTACCGAGCAAATCGGAAAATTACAAAAGTTTCTAGGCAGCCTATCGGAGACCTTTCCAACATTGAGCTCAGAGGTAAAGGACTTAGTTTACCGAAAAGAAATCATTGACAAAATTGACCGCGTCTTCAATCGTTTTGAAGAAGTAAAAAGTGACGCTTCTCCCTCCCTAAAAATCATACGCACCGAAATTCAGCATGCTCGAAAGGCGATTGACGAAAATTTCAATCGGTCTTTAACCACGTATTCTGATTTTTTGGAAGATATTCGTGAAAGTATTGTGGAAGATCAACGGGTATTGGCGGTTAAATCAGGATTTAAAAAACGAGTTTCTGGTCGTGTCCTTGGAATCTCGAAAACAGGTTCTATTACCTATATTCAGCCCGATTCGGTTGTAAAACATTATTTTAAATTAAGAGAAAATCAGGAAGAGGAAAAAAAAGAAATTGACCGCATTTTGAGGAAGTTAACTTTTGAAATTTCAGAATTCCAACCGGAGTTAGCAGACTATCAAAGCTACATTTTTGATCTCGATTTGGTTCGTGCAAAAGCCATGTTTTCCGAAAAAATTAATGCCGTTTTACCTAAGTTAAACCGGCATCAAACTTTAAAATTACGTGAAGCTTTTCACCCGTTGCTCTGGTTAAAAAATCGTGCAGCAAACAAACCTATTTATTCGCAAACGCTTTCGCTTAATGAGCACAACCGGATTATTTGTATTTCCGGACCCAACGCGGGCGGAAAATCAATTACTTTAAAAACTGTTGGATTACTGCAGCTCATGATTCAGAGCGGTATCTTGGTTCCCGTTCATCCCAAATCAGAAATGTTTTTCTTCGATCAAATAATGACGGATATTGGTGATAATCAATCTATTGAAAATCATCTTTCAACCTATTCATCCCGATTGAAAAAAATGTCCAGCATCATTCGACATGCTAATGAAAATACACTTTTGTTGATCGATGAATTTGGTACCGGATCAGATCCCGAATTGGGAGGCGCTCTTGCCGAAAGTTTTCTTGAATTTTTCTATGGAAAAAAGAGTTTCGCTATCATAACTACCCATTACACGAACATTAAATTGGTTGTAGAGCAACTTCCAGCAGCTGAAAATGCAGCGATGTTGTTTGACGAAGAAACCTTGGAACCCCTCTATAAATTGGAAATTGGACAAGCGGGAAGCTCGTTTACATTTGAAGTGGCTGAAAAAAATAAAATCCCAAGATTCATCATTAAATCTGCAAAGCAAAAGGTCGAGAAGGATGTTGTGAATTTGGATAAGACGATTGTAAAACTTCAGCAAGAAAAATTCGAAGTTGAAAAATTAAAATCAAATCTTGCCGAAACCAAAGAATCAGTTGAAGATAAACGCGATAACCTTCAGAAGTTGAATCAGCAGTTGGAACAAAAGCTTTTCAACTTTCAGAAATTATACGAAGAAGAACATCGCAAATTGCAGTTCGGTAACAAGATCGAAGCCTTTATCGACAGCTACATTAAAGGGAAGTCGAGAAAAGATGTCGTACGTGATTTTGTGAAGATTTTGGAACAGGAAAAGTTTCGAAAATTGGATACAAACAAAGATGAAAGCAAGCGTTTGCAGGTAATAAAACGTAAAATCACGCAACAATTGAAAAAAGAAAATATCCAAGAGAAAATTGCGGAAACGCATGAGAAATTGGAAAATCGACGTCAGGAGGAGCGATCGCTTTGGCTAAAACCAGGTCAGCGCGTTCGTATTGCTGGCGGAAGTAGCGTGGGTACGATTGAAGAGGTGAAAAAAAATAAAGTAATCGTAAATTACGGAAATTTTAAAACCACGATTGATGCCGACCAATTGGAGCGTATATAGTTCATCATTCAACGCCAATTGCTGAAATAAATCATTTTAAAGCGGAAATTCATTACAATCAATTTTATACCTTTATTAAAAATTAATTATGCTGAAACGGATACTTGTCTGGACCCTCATTTTTTTTGTTGGATGGATTGCTTTTCTGTGGATCAAATATACATTCTTCAACAAAGTGT
>JAYRQH010000232.1:0-5161 GCA_041910715.1 Bergeyella sp. | reverse complement strand
GGTTGGCCACATTACAAAGTAAAAGAAGAATTGCCACCACTAAAAGCAGGCGAGCAAGCCGTACTAATGAAAGAAGCAATTGTAAGCTACTTTTTAGAGAAAGAATTAATTGACTAATTAATTTATAGTACAGACAAGTCATTGACTTGTCTCTCAAAAAAAATACATAAATTTGCATTTTACAAAACGAGCGATGACAGAAACGATTAAAGCCCATATTGAAGAAGTAAAATCTTTTCAAACCGATAATAAAGAACAATTAGAAGCCTTCCGAATCAAGTATTTAGGAAGTAAAGGCTTGTTGAAAGACTTTTTTGCTGAATTCAAAAATGTTCCAAACGAACAAAAGAAAGAATTTGGTCAAGTAATCAACGAATTGAAAACTTCGGCAGAAGAAAAGGTAAAATCCATTCAAGACGCTTTAGAAAACAAAGAAGAAGCAAAAGGAATTTACGGCGATACAACTCGTCCGGGAGAAGCGATGAACATTGGTTCGCGCCACCCAATTTCTATTGTAAAAAACCAAATGATTGATATTTTTTCAACCATCGGGTTCAACGTGTCAGAAGGTCCGGAAATCGAGGATGATTGGCACAATTTTACCGCATTAAATTTACCAGAATACCATCCGGCAAGAGATATGCAGGATACGTTTTTCATTCAAACCAATCCTGATGTTTTATTGCGTACTCATACATCATCAGTACAAGTACGTTACATGGAAAACAACAAACCACCTATTCGTACGATTTCTCCAGGAAGAGTTTTTCGTAACGAGGCTGTTTCTTCGCGTTCACACTGTATTTTCCATCAAGTGGAAGGATTGTATATTGACAAAGACGTTTCCTTTGCCGATTTAAAACAGACGTTATTGTATTTCACGAAAGAAATGTTTGGAAAATCGAAAATTCGTTTACGTCCGTCGTATTTCCCATTTACAGAACCAAGTGCTGAAATCGATATTTATTGGGGATTAAAAACCGAAACAGATTACCGAATTACCAAAGGAACCGGTTGGTTAGAAATTGGTGGTTGCGGAATGGTTGACCCTAATGTATTGAAAAATTGCGGCATCAATCCAGATGAACACACAGGTTTCGCTTTCGGAATGGGAGTTGAGCGTATTGCCATGTTGTTGTACCAAATTGGCGATATCCGTATGTTTTACGAAAATGACGTTCGTTTCTTAGAGCAATTCAAATCGAGTATATAAATTAAGATAAAGTCTTAATACTTAATTCTTTAATCTTAATACTGTTTCAATGAAAAAAGACATTATCATCCCAAAAGTAGAAGGCGTTCACATTGTAGCTTTTCAAGAATGGAACGACGATTTTATGGAAAATTCTTGGTACGCTTACTTAGTAAACGACACTGATAATTTATTGGAAATGGCTATGGTAGTTTCACGCGCTTATGGTTTAATCAATGGTGAAGAACGTAGAACGGGAACATTCCGTCATGCGTTTGCTAAAGTTGAACCAAGAACAGCCGTTAAAGTAGAATTGTTAGAAAACAACGTTTTACAATTGAACAACGAATTTATGTTGTCTTATTTCTCAAACGGACAATTGTATGATAAAACTTTTGTATTCCGAGTAAACACCATCAACGAAAAAGCCACTTCCGATTTACCTATTATCAACAAAAGAGGCGTTTTCGCGAATTAAATTTTAGTTAATTATAATATTGAAACCACGAATGCACTGATTTTGTATTCGTGGTTTTTTGTTTCCCTAAAAACCATATTTCTATCTCATTTTAATTAGTAAGATTGCTTACCTCATATTTTTTGCGCAATTTTATGGTTTCAAATTGATTTAAAATGAAGAAAATCCTTTTTTCCGTATTATTTATAACCGCTTTTGGTTTTGCACAAGATTTCGCTAAACACGTCAACCCATTTATTGGAACTGGCGGTCACGGACACACTTTTCCTGGTGCGACAGTTCCTTACGGAATGGTACAACTTTCTCCTGACACCAGAATAGATGGCAGTTGGGATGGCTGTAGCGGTTATCATTATTCGGATAATTTGATTTACGGATTTTCGCACACACATTTGAATGGAACCGGTGTTTCAGATTATGGTGATATTATGTTGATGCCAACAATGGGTGAGCCTTCGTTTGATAATAAAGTGTATTCTTCAACTTTTTCGCATGCCAATGAAAAAGCTTCCGCTGGATTTTACTCCGTGAAATTAGACAAACACAATATTGATGTACGTTTAACTGCATCAACTCGAGTTGGTTTTCATGAATATACTTTTAATGAAGCGGGTTTAGCTAATATTATTTTAGATTTGAATCATCGTGATAAATTGTTGGAAGGAAGAATTCGTTTAATTGATGATAAAACCATTGAAGTCTTACGAAGAAGCGAGGCTTGGGCAAGAGATCAATATGTATATGCAAGAATTGAGTTTAATGTTTCGATTAAACAAGTTTTAGCAAAAAAATCACCTGAAAGTAGTAATTACGACATAGAACGAGACGCTATAATTTTCTCTAAACAAGTCAAAAAAGGAGAAAAAATCCTCGTAAAAGTATCGCTTTCGCCAACGAGTTATGAAGGTGCCAAATTAAACAGTTCCGAAATCAAACATTGGGATTTCGATAAAGCACACAAAGCCGCTATTGCACTTTGGAACAAAGAATTATCAAAAATCGAAGTCACTTCCAATGATAAAGACAAGTTAGCGATTTTCTACACGGCTTTATATCACACCATGATGCAACCAAACATTGCACAAGATTTAGACGGAAAATATCGAGGTAGAGACAACCAAATTCATGTAGCCAAAGGATTTGATTATTACACGGTATTTTCGCTTTGGGACACGTTTAGAGCGGCACATCCGTTGTACACGTTAATTGATAAAAAACGAACTTCTGATTACATTAATACCTTCATCAAGCAATATGAACAAGGCGGCAGATTACCCGTTTGGGAATTGGCGTCTAATGAAACCGATTGTATGATTGGTTATCATTCCGTTTCTGTTATTGCAGATGCAATGGTAAAAGGCATTAAAGGTTTTGATTACGAAAAAGCTTTTGAAGCTAGTAAGGCTTCCGCAATGCGTGATGTTTTAGGTTTGGATGCTTACAAGAAAAACGGTTTCATTTCTATTGACGACGAACACGAAAGCGTTTCAAAAACCTTAGAATATGCGTATGACGATTGGTGTATTGCGCAAATGGCACAGATTTTAAATAAGCAAGAGGATTATCACTATTTCATGAAACGTTCTCAAAATTGGAAAAACATTTTCGATTGGGAAACCGGTTTCATGCGTCCAAAGAAAAACGGCGGTTGGGACAAACCTTTTGATCCAAGAGAAGTCAACAATAATTTTACCGAAGGTAACTCGTGGCAATACTCGTTTTTCGTACCACAAGATATTGAGGGAATGATTCAAGCTTACGGCGGACCAGCTAAATTTGAAGCCAAATTAGACGAAATGTTCAACAGCGAAAGCAAAACTACAGGAAGAGAACAAGTTGATGTTACCGGTTTAATTGGGCAATATGCACACGGTAACGAGCCTAGTCACCACATGGCCTATTTGTACAATTATGTGGGGAAACCAGAAAAAACGAATGCAAAAGTCAAGTACATTTTAGATAATTTTTACACCAATACACCTGATGGCTTAATCGGAAACGAAGACTGCGGACAGATGAGCGCTTGGTATGTTTTGAGTTCGATGGGAATTTATTCAGTGACTCCAGGAAAACCAGAATGGCAAACAGTAAGACCTTATTTCGAAAAGATAAAAGTTAATTTTGAAAATGGAAAAATTGGCATTTTAGCTAAAAATGATGTTGGACAAAGAAATTATAATTTTGGGTTTTTTGAGCAAAATTTTGGTAACATCTATGATGTTTCAGAAGTTGAAATAAATAAGTTTATATCAGTTCCAGTAATTCAAGCCGAAAGTAAAGCTTTCAAAGATAAAATGAAGATTGAATTGAAATCTTCAAATAGTAAAGATATTATTTATTATGGTATATCATCAATAGATAATAAACCAATACAAGGGTTAAGGATTTATGAAAAACCTTTCTATATTAATGAAAGTAGTATTGTAAGTTGTTTTAAAAAAGAGACTGTTTTATCGGATTTTTCAAATACCATTTCCGCAACGTTCTTCAAAAAACCAAACAACTACAGCATCAACATAAAATCGATTTACAATCCGCAATATCATGCTGGCGGTCCAGAAGGCTTGTTAGATGGTATTTTAGGAACAGAGAACTGGAGAAAGGGTGACTGGCAAGGCTATCAAAGTCAGGATTTTGAAGCGGTTGTCGATTTAAAAGAAGTGAAAACGGTAAAAGAAATTTCAGCACGTTTTTTACAAGACCAACGTTCTTGGATTTTAATGCCAACAAAAGTTGATTATTATATTTCAGAAGATAATGTGAATTTTATGTTTTTCGGTTCGGTTGCCAATACGCTAGATCCAAAATTAGAAGAAAATACGATACTAAATTTCACATCAAACGAAACAAAAGGAAAGAAAGTTCGTTACGTAAAAGTAATCGCAAAAAACTTCGGTAAGTTACCAGAATGGCATCAAGGTTTTGGTGGCGATGCGTTTATTTTTATAGACGAAATTACTATCAAGTAAGAGCCAAAAATTAACCGCAGATTCGCAGATTAACTAGGTTAAATCTGCGAATCTGCGGTTTAATATTGTGTTCAAATATTTAATCCTTATCAGGAAATAATAAAGAAGCGATTACAGACAAGATTAGAGCTCCACCCACAACAGATAAAGATAAACTTGTAGGAACGTGATAAAACGGCGCTATAATCATTTTAGTTCCGATAAAAGCCAAGATAAATCCTAATCCGTATTTCAATTTACTGAACATGTACATGAAGTTCGCTAAAAGGAAATACAACGAACGCAATCCTAAAATTGCAAAAATATTCGACGTGTAAAGAATAAACGGATCATCTGGAGCAATAGCAAAAATCGCAGGAATACTGTCAATCGCAAATAATAAGTCGGTAAATTCTACAATTGCGACTACCACAAACAAAGGCGTTGCTACTTTAAGTCCGTTTTCAATGGTAAAGAATTTATCGCCATCATATTGATGGGTTACATTGAAAAATTTATAAACAAATCGAGCACCTGGACTTT
>JAYRQH010000231.1:0-16591 GCA_041910715.1 Bergeyella sp. | reverse complement strand
GATGCCGATATTACCTTTCAGTTGTACGAACTTTTTGCTCCGCAATTGAAAAAGGAAGGCTTGGAAGATTTGTTCTACAAGGTGGAAATGCCACTCATGGAAGTTTTAGCTAAAATGGAGCTGGAAGGCGTTTCTTTGGATGAAGACTGGTTGAAAAAAGAATCCAAAGACCTTGAAAACGATCTTAAAAACCTCGAGGAAAAGATTTTTGAACTCTCAGGAGAAGAATTTAACATGAACTCACCTCGTCAGTTGGGAGAAATTTTGTTTGAAAAACTACAACTCGATCCGAAAGCCAAAAAAACCAAAACAGGCCAGTATGCTACTTCCGAAGATGTGCTTCAAAAGCTGATTTCCAAGCATGATATCATCAAGTATATTTTAGAATACCGAACCTATCAAAAACTAAAATCCACCTATGTGGATGCCTTGCCAACACAGATCGAGAAGCTGGACAACCGTGTACACACCAATTTTTCGCAAACTACGGCGGCAACTGGTCGTCTAGCTTCGGTAAATCCAAACTTGCAAAACATTCCGATTCGGACATTGCGAGGTCAGCAAATTCGGGGTGCTTTTGTTGCGGCTGAAGGCAGCAAGATTATTTCTGCCGATTATTCACAAATTGAACTGCGTTTGATTGCTGAAATTTCGGGTGAGGACAACATGATTAAGGCGTTTCAGGACGGTGAAGATATTCACGCATCCACGGCGGCTAAATTGTTTAAAATTCCGATTGATGAGGTGACGAAAACGCAGCGTAGTCAGGCTAAAACAGTGAATTTCGGAATTATTTACGGTCAGGGTGCATTTGCCTTAGCCGACCAAACTGGACTTTCAAGAACAGAAGCAAAGCAGTTAATCGATTCCTATTACGCGACGTATCCACGTTTGAAAGAATATATGGCAGAGCAAGTTCAAAAAGCCCGTCAAATGGGATATGTAGAAACTATTTTGGGAAGAAAACGCCATCTGAAAGACATTAATTCCAATAATTTCGTAGTTCGCGCTCACGCGGAACGAAATGCCGTAAATGCGCCAATTCAGGGCAGTGCAGCCGATATTATTAAAATTGCAATGATCAAAATTGACAATGAGCTGGAAATTCAAGATCTAAAAACCAAAATGCTGCTTCAGGTGCATGATGAACTCCTATTCGAGTCACCAATTGGGGAAGTAGAAACCGCTTCAAAACTCATCAAAACCCAAATGGAATCCGCATTTAAAACAAAAGTTCCGCTATTGGTGGAAGTAGGCGTTGGCAACAATTGGCTGGAAGCGCATTAGACTTTAGCTATAGAAAACGTATCAAGATGGTCTTTAGGATCATCTTTTTATTTTTAGGAGGCTTGATGAACTAACGTATTCTATAAAACTACACTTAACTTTTCCGTAACTTTACCACAAGCAACAAACTACATGAAATTGGAAGAAAATACCGAATATAAAGAAATTCAACATACGGACCTCCACGGCTACCACTACGAAACGGTAGAAAATGACCCCAATGGCGTACGAATCTACCGATTGAAAAATGGATTAACCGTTTATTTAGCTCAAAATTTTGATGCGCCAAAAATCCAAACCTACATTGCCGTTCGCACGGGTTCCAACGCCGATCCTGCAGATAACACCGGTTTAGCCCATTATCTGGAACATATGATGTTTAAAGGGACTCAGAAATTAGGAACTCAAAATTGGGAGCAGGAAAAAGTGTTGTTGGATGAGATTTCAGATCTGTTTGAAGCACATAAAAACGAAGCAGATGCCGAAAAAAAACGTGAAATTTATCGTAAAATTGATGAAATTTCCAATAAAGCGAGCGCATTGGCCATCGCGAATGAGTACGATAAGGCGATTTCCTCTCTTGGGGCAACAGGAACAAACGCCCACACTTGGCTGGACGAAACCGTGTACAAAAATACAATACCTGCAAACGAATTGGAAAAATGGCTTAAAATTGAAAAAGACCGTTTTTCAGATTTGGTTTTGAGACTTTTTCATACGGAACTGGAGTCGGTTTATGAGGAATTTAATAGAGCTCAAGACAACGACAGCCGATTAGTAAACTATGCGTTGATGGAATTGTTGTTTCCCGAGCATCCTAATGGTCAACAAACCACTTTGGGGAAAGCGGAGCATTTGAAAAACCCTTCAATGAAGGCAATTCATGACTATTTTGACACGTTTTATGTTCCCAATAATTATGCACTGGTGTTGGTGGGTGATTTGGATTTTGAGAAAACAATTCAGCTGGTAGATCAGTATTTCGGTAGTTTTGAATATAAAGAACTCCCAAAGAAGAATAAGATTGAAGAAAAGCCCATTACAGAGATTCAAAAACGAATCGTAAAAAGTCCAACAACGCCTCGCGTACAAATCGCTTGGCGAACCGACAGTTACGGAAGCCGCGAGTCTATTTTGGCAGATTTAATAGCGCATATTCTTAGTAACAAAGGGGAAGCAGGTTTGCTGGATCTGAATATTAATCAAGCACAAAAGGCGCTATATGCGCAGGCGTACTCCGTTGGTTTAAAAGAATATGGGTATTTTTCAATGGTGATAATTCCGAAAGAGGATCAGAATCTGGATTCCGGGATTGAATTATTATTGAATCAAATTGAGGAAATTAAAAAAGGTAATTTTCCAGATTGGATATTAGAAGCGATCGTCAACGACTTTAAAATTCAACGCTTAAAATCTCTGGAAACGGCCGACGGATTGGCAACCAACCTGTATGATGTTTTTATTAAAGAGCGCAGTTGGAAAACGGAAGTAGAGGAGTTGGAGCTGTATGCAAGCATTACCAAAGAAGAAATTGTTGCGTTTGCAAATTCTTTTTTTAAAGCGAATTATGTCGCTGTGTACAAAGAGCGTGGCGAAAATGAAAATTTAATTCGAGTAGAAAATCCAGGGATTACACCGATTGCATTGAACCGTGAAATTCAGTCGGACTTCTTAAAAGATCTATTGAAAGAAGAATCGAAGCGAATAGAACCGGAATTTATTGATTATCAAAAAGAAATTAAAACCTCCTTTGTAGGTGAACGAAAATTAAACTTTGTAGCCAATGTGTATAATGATGTAAATCAACTGCATTTGGTGATTCCTATGGGGACAGACCATGATCGCGAGTTACTTTTGGCGCTACAATACCTTCAGTATTTAGGGACGGAACACTATGATGCAAAAAAATTACGCGAAGCTTTTTACCAATACGGAATTCAGTTTGATTTTAAGTGTTCCCAAGACCAAACCATCGTCAGCATCACCGCTTTAAAAGCCAATTTAGCTAAAGGTTTAGATTTGGTGCTGCATTGGATGGCACATGCAAAAGTAGACGAAACGGTATATCATGATTTTGTGCAGACGATTATGGAAAGTCGTGCAGCTGCAAAAAAAGACAAAAGCCGAATTATGACAGGTTTGGTTAATTACGGAAAGTTCGGACCCAATTCACGTTTTCGGGATAGTATTTCCGCTGAGGAATTGAGTGTCATAAATCCTACGAATCTCTTAACTAAAGTGTCCCAACTATTAAATGTGGAGTACGAAATTTTCTATTACGGCCAATCGCCTGATGATATCGTGGGAGATTTGGAAAGACAGCTGCAACCGATAACGAATCAGATTCCTACTAAAAGAACTTTTCCCGAACCTAACACAGGTAATCAGGTTTTCTTTCACAACTACGATATGGTTCAGGTGGAAATGTCGCGCGTAGCAAAAGGGACTGATGTTGATGTGCATACGTTAGGGAAAATCAATGTTTTTAATGAGTATTTCGGCAGAGGTCTTTCTTCAATTGTTTTTCAGGAAATGCGGGAGAGTCAAAGTTTGGCCTACAGCGCTTACGTTTCGTATCAACCTAATACAGAACTTCACCATCCCGATTATGTGCAAACCTACATTGGTACGCAACCCGATAAGTTAGAGGTCGCAATCGAGACGCTGCAGAATTTGCTCGATGATTTTCCGCAAGTGGAAGGCCAATTTGAAAGTGCAAAAATTGCCGCATTAAAGAAAATAGAAACGGGACGAATCAAGCGAACCAATATCTATTTTAATATGCTTCAACTACGGAAGTTGGGCATCACCGACGATCATCGGAAACAGATGTATGAAGAAATCCAAAGAATTACATTACCGGATTTGGCTGAATTCTTTAAATCACACATTCAGAATTTAGAATTTAACTCGGTTTTATTGGGAAAAAAAGAGAATCTCGATACCCAAGCAGTGGAAAATTTAGGTATTTTTGCTGAGCTTAGTTTGGAAGATATCTTTGGTTACTAAGCCTTACAACAAACTAGAACAAAAAACTATGGATTTTATTAGTGCACTGGAAATGCCGGATTTTTCTAACCCGGCGATATGGGTAAGTTTACTTACATTAACCTTTTTGGAGCTTGTATTGGGCGTGGATAATATTATTTTTATTTCCATCATATCAAACAAGTTGCCTGCTGCCAAACAGAAATTTGCAAGAAATATTGGGTTAATATTGGCAATGGTATTCCGCGTGATCTTGCTACTGATGATTAATTGGATTATTGGCCTCAAGGAAACAATTTTCACAATAGATTTTATTCACGAACCCGGCACCGAAACGCCTATAGGCCTCAGCTGGAAAGATATAATTTTACTTGCGGGAGGTATATTCCTCATCGGAAAATCTACTTTTGAGATTCACTCCAAAATGCAAATTGATGATCATCATAAGCCAAAATCCAATGCAAGTGCATCTGGACTTTTAACGACGGTTATCATTCAGATTATTCTTGTGGATATGGTTTTCTCGTTAGATTCTATCCTTACCGCGGTTGGTCTGGTAGATAATGTGGTGTTAATGATTATCGCAGTGGTAGTTTCTATCGGAATGATGTTGGCATTTGCTGGCCCAATTTCAAATGTCATCAATAAATACCCAAGTTTGCAGATGCTTGCTTTGAGCTTCTTAGTAGTTATTGGGGTCATGTTGGTTGCGGAAGGAATTCATCAACACGTAAGCAAAAACATTATCTATTCATGTCTCGCATTTAGTTTGGCGGTGGAACTGTTAAATATCAAACTGAAGCAGAAACAAGACAAGTATCTTAAACTCAATCCCGATTTGAAGAAGAATTTGGAATTGGATGTCGACCATGAACAAGAATCGAAATAAAATAAAAAGAGAGCACTTTAAATGTGCTCTCTTTTTTTATCTGCAAGTGGCTTTTTCGGTCGAAATAGTCGTGTAAAAAACGGAATTGTGAACAAGAACATTCGTCCGTATTCTGGGAAAATAAACGTTAAGCCAAGTGAAATCAAAAATACAATGGGAATCATAATAGCTCTTCGTAATGACGAAACTTGCGTGTAGGTATCGGGCAAATGAGTTGCAACTTTATTTTTACGATTATATACATACTTCAACAGTAGGTAGTGCATAATTCCTGCTAAACAAATATTCAACGTATAAATCATATACGGTCCCACCAAACGGATATGTTCATCTGTCGAAAATTCACTGTAAACAGACGTGGAAAACGGAATGAGAACGATACTAAAGAGAAATAAGATGTTGAGCCAAATAAGTTTATTTGTGTAGTTAATTACATAGCCAAACAATTTATGATGCAGAAACCAATACAGCCCAATAAAGAAAAAACTCACCACAAATCCAATGAATTTTGGAAGTAGCTTAAGCATCGACAGCCAAAAATCATGTTCGGTAGCATTCTCTGCGAGTGTAGGAACCTTGATGTCAATAACCAATAACGTAATTGCAATTGCAAAAACAGCGTCAGTAAAAAGGATCATGCGATCGATCTGGAAATCTTTACGATCCGGATGATGTTGGTTTTCTTCCATTATTTTAGATTGTTATTAATCTGCAAGCTCACGCCACGCCGCATTGATATCGTTTTCCTTTAGAAATTTTTGCGCTTTTTTATGCTTTTCGGGGTCATTAGAAAAAGACGTAAAGGGCAACTGCTCCACATTGGCAAGCATCCCTAAATCGTTTCCTGTCAGAATGCTACTTTCTAAAAGCTGCTTCGGAAGTCGATCAAACCCAATTCCCTTTGTTGCCAAGGGTTTCGGAACTTCAAATAGGTTTGCGCTGTTATTTCGTGAATACCAGTTTCCCCCTAAACGGGCTACCAAATCTAATTTCTTTTGATCGAGAGCACCGTTATCATCGAGATATTCTTCTCTCATGTGGATTTTTAAAACCTCACAGATTACAAGATTACCTGCGCCTCCTTGGTCGCCTAATGATTTTACTTCAATTACTTTACATTCTAAATTTACGGGACACTCGGCAATCAGTTTGGGTTTAACCAAATCGGCGTCGTTCATTGTTAATCCCGATTTGATAAATTCGTTGACGCCCTGTTCATACTCTGTAGAAGCTAAGGAAATTTGCTGTACGATATTATAATTTACGATACCAATAACCACTTCAGGAACTTCAAGTACGTTTTCTAAACTGTGTTTCGTCGTATTGTCACGTACACGACGCGATGGCGAAAATATCACGATTGGCGGCACGGTACTGAACATATTAAAAAAACTAAACGGTGAAAGGTTTACCTCGCCGGCATTGTTTATGGTTGATGCAAGTGCTATGGGCCTTGGCGCAATCGCTGTTTGCATCAATGTTTGTAACTGCTGAGAAGGAATCTCTTTAGGATTTACGGATATCATAAACGCTCTTTTTTTACAATGGTGGAAGAACTTTTGCTTTTACTTCACCAAAACCAACACGAATAGCACCATTTTCAGCATAACCACGCATGATAATCGTGTCACCGTCTTGTATGAATTTTCGTTCACTTCCATCCGATAAAGTTATTGGATTTTGCCCTCTCCACGTAAGTTCCAGTAACGAACCGTACGATGAAGGCTCTTTTCCTGAGATGGTTCCCGATGCATACAAATCACCTACCTCGACATTACATCCGTTGATGGTGTGGTGAGCAAGTTGCTGACACATATTCCAATACATATATTTAAAATTGGTTTCCGCTAATGGATTTTCTACTCCATTTTCAGGTTGAATCAGAACTTGCAAATTGATGTCGTAATTTTTGTCTCCCTGGAATTTTAGGTAATCTAAAACCTCGGGTTCTTGTGTTGGTGTTGCCGTTTTAAAGGGTTCTAAAGCTTCCAATGTAACCACCCATGGCGAAATTGAACTACAGAAGTTTTTACCCAAAAACGGACCCAGAGGAACGTATTCCCAACTTTGAATATCACGAGCCGACCAATCATTAAAAAGTACCAAGCCAAAGATGGCATCTTCCGCATCATTCACCGAAATTGATTCGCCAAGCTCTGTATTTTTATTGATTATGAATCCCATTTCCAATTCAAAATCCAGCTGTTTACAAGGTCCAAAAACGGGTTGTGTAGCATCCGCTGGTTTCATTTGTCCTTTTGGTCTGTGAAAGTTTATTCCAGAGACTACAATAGACGAAGCGCGACCATGATACCCTACGGGCAGATGCTTCCAATTTGGAAGAAGAGCATTTGCTGGGTCGCGGAACATTTTGCCCACATTCGTAGCGTGCTCCATGCTGCTGTAAAAATCAGTATAATTCTGTACATGAATGGGCATCATCATTTCCACCTTATCCAAGTCGTAAAAGCAATCCTGAATCGTTTTTTCATCGTTAGCTAACGTTGAATCTTCCACTAAAAGTTGCTGTATTTTTTGTCTAACAGCATTGGTTATGGGTTTTCCCAATTCGATAAATTCATTTAATGTATAGGCTTCAAAAACATTCTCTTTTAGATCGGTAATATCGTCAAAATAGCCGTAATCGTACAGCGTTGCCAAGTCAATAACAAGGTCGCCAATTCGTGTTGCGCATGCGATGTATTCTTTATTGAAAACCGCAACACCAAAGGGAATATTATATATTGAAAAGTCTGATTCTGTCGTGTAATTTACAAATGATTTCATACAGGTAATTTTGTAGTTTAAAAGTACTAAAAAAAGTTCAGAATAGTGTTCTGAACTTTTAAGGTTGTAATGTAGGATTACTTATTTCTTAGCAATTGCTGTTTCGTCTATCCATCGATCTTTGGAAGCAATGTCCACCAGGTACAAAATGTCTTTTTGTTGTGTCAAAAGAAAGGTTTTTGTTAATGGCAATGCAACTTTTTTACCTTCCAACAGATCACATCGTACCGAAATAATATTGGAATCGCTACGAACGAAGTCGCCCGTGAAAACATTGGAACTTGTTTTTCCGTCAGCTTTATCATCAAATAATTCAATATACGTAGCTTTGTTTCCATCCAGAACGAGAAAATTTCTTTCCGTGTGATCATCATACTCCTTACTCAATACAAATTTTTTCTGATTTAAGTCGATGTTCTTTAATTGCTTATTAATTCCTTTTTTCTGTTCCAAACGATCCAAAATGGCATTGATAGAACCGTACTGTGCTTTTGCTCCTACAGCAAACGAAAGGAATAAAATGAAAGTTAAAATCTTGTTCATGTAATTTGATTTAGCCATGATGGTAGCAATTTTCAAACCAAAATTATAAATTACCTCTTCGTGCTTGTTCACGTTCCAATGCTTCAAAAAGGGCTTTAAAATTTCCGGCTCCAAAACTCTGTGCTCCATGCCTTTCGATGATTTCGTAAAAGAGCGTTGGTCGGTCTTCGACTGGTTTTGTGAAAATTTGAAGCAAATAGCCTTCCTCATCACAATCGACCAAAATGCCTAACTCCTGAAGTTTTTTAATATCCTCATCGATGTCTCCTACACGCTCTGGAATCATTTCATAATAGGCTTCTGGTGGAGGTGCAAGAAATTCAATCCCTCGTCTTCGTAGTTCAGTAACGGTATGCACGATATCTTTGGTGGCTAAAGCGATGTGCTGTACGCCTTCGCCTTCATAAAAATCCAAATATTCTTCTACTTGCGATTTTTTCTTCCCTTCGGCAGGTTCGTTGATTGGGAATTTGGCATAACCATTTCCATTTGACATCACCTTCGACATTAATGCCGAATATTCGGTATTGATTTGTTTGTCATCGAAACTTAAAATATTAACAAATCCCATCACGTTTTCGTACCATTGAACGACAGGAATCATGCGGTCCCAATCAACATTGCCAACGCAGTGATCAACGTAGAGTAGGCCGGTCTCTTCAGGCTGATATTCGGATTCCCATTTCTGGTATCCAGGCATAAAATCGCCGTTGTAGTTTTTACGTTCTACAAACATATGTACGGTTTCGCCGTACGTATAAATTCCAGACATTCGCACTTCACCATGCTCATCAGTACGAGTTGTTGGTTCCAGATACGGAGTAGCGCCTCTTTTGGTAGTCTCTTCGAAAGCTGCGTAGGCGTCGTCAACCCACAGGGCCAATACTTTTACACCATCGCCGTGTTTTTTGACGTGCGCATTAATCTCGGAGTCTGATCGTAATCCTGTCGTTAAAACCAAACGAATTTTACCTTGTCGAATAACGTAGGATGCTCGGTCGCGAACGCCCGTTTCCGGTCCTGCATAGGCAACACTCTGAAAACCAAATGCGGTTTTGTAAAAGTGAGCGGCTTGCTTGGCATTGCCTACATAAAACTCAATATAATCGGTTCCGTTGATTGGAAGGAAATTTTCGGCCTGTGCGATTTTTTCTGCAAAGGTTAAGTTTGACATGCTGATTATTTTTTATAGTTGCCCTAATATACAATTATTCAAATAATTTTTTATTGCGAATTTTTGGTTTTATATCTAGCTGATAAACAGTTTTTTAAAAGCAGTTAGATATCCTATTAGGAGATTATTTATATGTGGAAATTCAATCTGTACTAGCAATTTTTTTACGCATTGAATAAAAAAAAGTCTGCATTTTAAATGCAGACTTTATATTACGATGGTATACTAAGCAGTAACACTTTCTTTCTTCATGCTTCCAGTCGCTTGAAGCCGTTGGTGCCAACTGAAAACTTCTTCTAAAAGATGTGGCGTGTGGCCTCCGCGCTCACATGCTCGGTCAAAATACGATTGAAGCTCTTCTCGGAAATCAGGATGCACGCAATTATTAATAATTGCCTGAGCACGCTCACGCGGTGCTAGTCCTCTAAGATCTGCCAAGCCAATATCGGTAACCAAAACGTCAACATCATGTTCGGTATGGTCTGTATGCGAAACCATAGGTAACACATGCGAAATTGCGTTGTTTTTGGACGCAGCTTGAGTTACAAAAATACTTAAGTATGCGTTTCGTGCAAAATCACCAGAGCCACCAATACCGTTCATAATTTTGGAACCACTGATGTGCGTAGAATTAACATTACCATAAATGTCAAATTCAATTGCCGTATTAATGGCAATTATACCGAGACGACGGATTAATCCTGGCGTATTTGAGATATTTTGTGGTCGTAAAACAAATTTATCGCGGTATTTGTCTAGATTATTGAACACTCGATTGTAGCACTCTTCAGAAACGGTGACTGATGAGGCAGATGCGAAACTCAACTTTCCAGCATCAATAAGGTCGAATGTGCTGTCCTGAAGTACTTCTGAAAACATGGTAAGATCGTAGAAATTAGAATCTTTGAAGCCTGAAAGAACCGCGTTTGCCACTTTTCCAATTCCTGCTTGCAATGGAAGTAATCGGTCTGTTAAATGACCTAGTCGCACCTCATTTTCGAAAAAATTAAGAATGTGTTTGGCTATTGCAGTTGTTTTTTCATCGGGATCCACAATATCTGCCGGGCTGTCTTTTAAATTTGTAAAAACGATTGCTTCAATTTTAGAAGGATCCACAGGAATTGTTTTTCTTCCGATTTTGTTCCATGGAGCAACGATTGGGATGACATTACGATGCGGATAATCTTCTGCCTGATAAATATCGTGAATTCCGTAAACGGCTTCAGGAACTTGTGTGTTGATTTCGAGAATCACTTTTTTAGCAAGAGCAGCGAATGTAACTGAATTACCTACCGATGTTGTTGGTACCAAACTTCCGTCGCGATCAATATAGGCCACCTCTAAAACGGCAATGTCTACTGATGGAAGATTTTTATTGTGAAGAAGTTCGGCGCTTTCACTCAGGTGTTGGTCTATGAAAAGAATTTCACCTTTATTAATTTTGTCACGAAGGGTGCGGTCTACCTGAAAAGGCATTCTTTTACTGAGAACTCCTGCATTAGCAAGTTTTGCATCGGTGTCATGCCCCAAAGAAGCCCCTGTCATTAGGGTTATTTTAAGATCTTCTTTTGTTCCTCGCTCTGCTAAAGCTGCCAATACAGCCTTACTATCACCTGCTTTTGTGAAGCCACTTGCTCCCACAACCATTCCATCTTCGAAAAGCTTGGCCGCTTCCTCTGCGGTTGTCACCTTATCACGTAGGCTTTCTAATCTAATTCGCTCTATCATGTTTCAAATGTTAAATTTCAATTTTTATCCAAAAAACACAAGAAGAAATCCTTTATGTTTTTAGATGGCTCTCTTTTCCTTCAAATTTACAAAAAAAGCCCTTTGAAACGGATGATTTTTACCACGAAAATTAATTTAGAATCGCTCTGATTACGTTATTTTCTTGAAAAATTTTAGCTAATTACAGTTAGAAATTTCGAAATCGGTCAAAACTCGCTTTTTCAAGCATTTCACGGTCGTCGGGATGTGCAATTTCAATGAGAGCGCGTGCCCGTTGTTTTAAATTTTTCCCATATAAATACGCGGTTCCGTATTCCGTTACCACATAATGAACGTGCCCCCGCGTAGTTACCACGCCCGCCCCCTGTTTGAGGTAAGGAACAATTCGAGGAAGCCCTCGTTTGGTTCGCGACGAGATAGCCATTATGGGTTTTCCACCTTCGCTTAGTGCGGCACCACGCATGAAATCCATTTGTCCCCCGATTCCCGAATATTGATATGAGCCAATAGAATCGGCACAAACTTGTCCTGTTAAATCGATTTCGATTGCGGAATTTATAGCGTGCATTTTTTTGTTTTGCATGATGTTGATTGGGAAATTTACGTGCTCTACATCCATGAATGCTATCGATATATTATTGTCCACAAAATCGTACAACTTGCGTGTTCCAAAGCAAAATGCCGTTATCGTTTTATTTGGGTGAAATCCTTTGTATTTGTTGTTTACCACATCATTTTTTATTAAATCAATCACGCCATCGCTTAGCATTTCGGTATGTATTCCCAAATCTTTGTGATTGCCCAGTGCCTGCAACACTGCATCAGGAATGGTCCCGATTCCCATCTGTAAAGTGGCGCGATCATCAATAAGCTCGGCAACATTTTCACCTATTTTACGTTCAATGTCGGTGACTTTTGCGCTGTAATCCACGGTGAGGAGCTCCTCATCACTCCATACCATTTTATGAATTTTGCTTTTGTGAATCATCGAGTCACCATAGGTTCTGGGCATTTTGGGATTCACCACTGCAATAACCATCTTTGCGGAGTCTACGGCTGAGCGCGCCACATCGATGGATGTTCCCAACGTACAGTACCCATGGTGATCCGGAGGCGAAACCGTAACCAATGCTACACCCAAGGGTAAATGTCCACCTTTAAACAAAGTTGGGATTTCACTTAAAAATATCGGAATAAAATCACCATTTTCATAGTTTACAGCTTCACGAACGGGCGTTGAAACGAATAGCGAATTAATGAAAAAACTGTTTTTATATTCTGGTTTTGCAATTTCAACACGGCCTTGTTGGGTAATCGATACAAACTCGACATCCGAAAGGCGATCCGCTTGTCGTGCTAATTCGTCTAAAAGTATATTAGGGGTACAGGCTGAACCGTGGGAAAAAATACGATCGCCACTTTTTATTTCAGAAATAGCCTCTTCGGCACTTACAAACTCAATCATGAAATGGTTTTAACGTTTAAAACTAAAAATTTTTAAGCAATTTTTTGCTGAAATCTATCATATGAATAGATTTACAGGTAGTGAACAATTTTAGTAAATTAGATACCTTGTGCTTATTCTAACCACGAAGTTTTATAGGTGTCATCTTCAATAGCGATCGCTTCATTGGTGATTTTTAAAGGTCGAAATGGGTCTACCATAACTGCGTATTCATCCGTAAATTTTTGACCAATACTTCGTTCCATAGCACCTGGATGAGGTCCATGAACGATACCTCCTGGATGAAGTGTAAAATCCATTAAATCGATATGATTTCTACTCATAAAATCACCTTCGGTATAGAATAAAACTTCGTCGGAGTCGATGTTCGAATGGTTATACGGAGCAGGAATTGCTTCTGGGTGATAATCATACATCCGCGCACAGAACGAACAAACAACGTAGTTGTGACCTTCAAAATTTTGATGAATTGGTGGCGGTTGATGAATTCGCCCAGTTATTGGTTCAAAATTCTTGATATTAAATTTAAACGGATAGAAAAAGCCGTCCCAACCCACAACATCAAAAGGATGCGTTGCGTAAATGAAATCCGTGATCTGGTTTTCTTTTTTTACTTTGATAAGGAAATCACCCTTCATGTCAATCGGTGCGACGTATTCTGGAACCGCAATGTCCCGCTCACAGAACGGCGAATGTTCTAGAAGTTGTCCAAACTCGTTTCTATAACGCTTCGGAGTGTATATCGGCGATTGACTTTCGATGAAGAATAATACATTTTCGGAGCTTTTTAGTTCCACTTGATAGATTGTTCCCCGAGGTATAATCAAATAATCTCCTTTTTCAAATGGAAGATTTCCCAACATCGTTTTTAAAACTCCTGAACCTTCGTGTACAAAATACAACTCATCACATTCTCCATTTTTATAAAAATAGTCCATGGATTGCATTGGTTTTGCCAATCCCATTTTCAAATCGTTATTGAACATTAGGATTTTTCTACTCTTTAAAAAATCCGATTCTGGTTTAATGTTCTTTCCCTGAAATCGACGTGGTGTCACATTTTTTTCAACAGCAACTTTTGGCGTTACATCTACTGCATTCCCAATGGATTTGATTTGTGTAGGCCTGTGCAGATGATACAGCAACGAAGAAATGCCGTGAAAGCCCTCGGTGCCAAACAACTGTTCGTAGTAAAAATTACCTTCTGGCGACTTAAAAATGGTATGTCTTTTTTGTGGAATGTGACCACGAGAAATATAGTGCATGACTGATGTAGTATTGATGTTCTTAAAGATAATACTATTTTGAAAACTTGAAAAATTAAAAGAGTTGAAAAATAATTCGGCCAAGTTTGCAAGAACTTGGCCGAATTATTTTGGTTTGAATCGAGCTTAGAAATAAGCCGCAAGTGCTTCGTAAAACTCATCTTCCATAATAGCCATGTGTTGACAAAAATGCATCAATCCTAAAATTTCTTTCTGACTGGTAGCGTCTGAAATAGGGACGTCCACTTCACCAAATTCGGTATCAAGAACTGCTTTTTTACCAGACGCATCGATTTTAGTTTCGGTGTAAGGAATTTTTCTGAAAAAATTAGTGGTTTGCAACACCGCTCTGTCCCAGTCTGCAACAAATTCTGGATAAATGACAATTCCGCCACCAGTAATCGATGATAGTATAGATTGTGAGCTATGAGCCTGCTCATCGTAGCCAACGAAGCAAATCGTAGGCGAAAACTGCGATGCTAATTCCGGATCACTTGTTTTATAAAGTAGGAAATCGGCTGCAGATGTAGAAGTTCCTTTTTCCCCGAGGTAATCAACTTGTTTTTCATGGAAATTGAAGATGAAATCAAGAAGATGGTTGGTTTGTGAATGTGTTTTATAAAGCAAAACTTTGGTTTGCTCATCTGAAATACCAGAAAAATCAATCATAGTTTGGTGAAATTCTGAATTAGCTATTAGGCGTTTCGGCTTTCTTTTGTTTCAGTTCCTGATCATAATCATGTAGCAAATTAAAATCCTGAGTTTGCTCGATGGCAATCATAATCTTATCCAAGATTTGTTGTGCTGTTTCGTGATCATAATCAATGTCCAAAGGCGGTTTGAATTCCATTGTAGGTTTTACGCCGGTCACTTTTACTTTAAGCCCTTTTTTGTCAAAAGCTCTTCGGAATCCGTTAATTTTTATAGGTATAACGATAGGGCGCTGCTGTTTTACGAGTTTTGCTGTTCCTTTTCTTCCTTGTGCAAATGCGGATGTCGTACCTTGTGGGAACGTAATTACCCAGCCATTATCCAACGCTCTCATAATGTTGTCAACCTCGCTCATATCCACCATTCTGTTCACATTCTGACCCTCGGCACGCCATGTTCTCTTTACAGTAACGGCTCCTGCGATTTTAAAAATTCTTGAAAGAAAACCTTTATTCATCGTTTCTTCCGCAGCTACGTAATAAAAATCTACTTTAGGATTTAGTAGATAGATGGGGTTCTTTATGGTGTTCAAATAACCATTATTTACAGCGCAAAACGCGTGGTACATTGCTGCAACGTCTGCAAAATAAGTTTGGTGATTGGACACAAAAAGGACATTTGAGTCGGGTAAATCAACCAGATTTTCTGTTCCGCTGATTTTGAGTTTATTAAAACCATTAAATCTTCGATACGAAACCAACCCGAAAATAATAATCACCAATCGCTTTAAAAAGTATGGTGTTCCAAATGCGTCAAAAAATATATTCTTCTTAGCCATTATTCTGCAACAATGCTGCGAATTTACAAATTTTTAAGCAGTTGGCGGAATTCACTTAAAATCATAGAAGTTGCTCCCCAAATTATGTAATTTTCGAACGTAATTACCGGCACTTCTACACCTCGAGACGAAGGTAAAGCCATCATTTCGGGTTGTTCATCTAATTTTAGAATTGACTCAATGGGAAATTCAATTAATTCAACCGCTTCTCCTTGTTGTAGTGTGAATTGAGGATTTTTTTTGGTGAACGATATATAAGTATGAACGTAAAAATTGCTTGGCGGAATGTAGATAGGGGATAATTCTCTAATCACTCGGATGTAATGCCTATCAATGCCTATCTCTTCTTCGGTCTCGCGTACGGCGGTCTGCAGAAAACTCGTGTCATCCTCTTCCTTTTTTCCTCCAGGTAATGAAATTTGACCACTGTGACGGTCGTTTTCGTTTTCACTTCTCAATATTAATGGGAAATACCATCGGTCATTCTTCAAATACAAAAGAATGTTTACAGCGGCAAGTTTGGGATTTTGTAGTGCGATTTCTTCCTCCGTATACAGAGGTCTGTACGGTGGTGAATAGATGCAATGGGATTGCTCACCAGTTAATTCTGCTGCTTTTATTTTTTTAATTAGGTCTTTTCCGAATACAGTCATTTTCAAAAAATAGAGAGAGAAAGATACTATATTTTTTGTAAATTTTCAAGACCATCATCAACTACGATGATTTTATGGCCATAATTTTTTTATCAAATTCCAGTTTATAACTTGATTTACTTTTCGTTCGCGTTTTATACGTATAAATAGTCGCCACGGAAAGATCTAAGAAGTTAGCGACTTGATTGGAATCTCGAATTCCTAGTCGATACAAAGCAAAAATGCGAAGTTCAGTGTTTAAAAGATCGCCTTTCTTCAAAAATGTTTGATGTTTTTCTGGAAATAGGTGATTAAACTCCTCAATGAAAGTAGGGAATAGCTTT
>JAYRQH010000230.1:0-5626 GCA_041910715.1 Bergeyella sp. | reverse complement strand
CCTGCTTACCTCCCATTCTTCCAGCCATTCTCATCCCTTTGAATACTCTTGAAGGGTCAGAACCTGCACCGATAGAACCTGGAGCTCTAAGTCTGTTGTGCTGTCCATGAGTTGCTTGCATAACCCCACCAAAGTTGTGTCTCTTCACAACCCCTTGGAATCCTTTACCTTTTGAAGTTCCTGTAATATCAACATATTCACCTTCTGCGAATAAGTCAACTTTCACTTCTTCTCCTACTTTCACCTCATCAACGAATTCTCTGTAGAATTCTACCAACTTCGCTTTAGGAGTAAAACCAGCCTTTTTAAAATGGCCAACTAACGCTTTTCCAACGTTCTTCTCACTCTTGTCATCGAAACCTAACTGAACAGCTTTGTAGCCGTCGTTCTCAATGGTTCTGACCTGTAAAACCGCACATGGCCCCGCCTGAATAACAGTACACGGAATATTTTTTCCGTTTTCGTCAAACAGGGAAGTCATACCGATTTTCTTTCCAATTAATCCTGACATTGTTTATAAAAAATAAAATTTATCCTTTGTTTTCAGCATTTTAGGTGGTTAATCGTGATTTCTACTTCTGATATAGGCACACTACACCCCTAAAATGAGTGTGCAAATGTATGAATATTTTCTAGACTGGCAAATTAATTCTACAAAATATTTTGAATTTTAAGGAGATACGAACTTTTTCGGAAAAATGGAGTCATTACAAAAAAAATGAAAGCCTTGATGACTTTCACTTGTATTTTAACGAGGAAAAAATTTTTTTTTACTTCTTTTTTAAATTTTCAATTAGCCGATCTTCTACCGCAGCCTTCAATCGAACCACTTCACGGGTCGAGTCATTAGGAATGGTCATTGACAAAACATACTGCATAATCTTCCACGTACCTTTTTCCTTAACCAGCACTCCAGATCCTCTACAAATCTTCATATGTCCCTCCAGAAGTTCGTCAATCCAAGCGGTTTTACCGTCTTTGGAAATCACTACATGGCGTTCAAGAGCTTTAAAGTCCCAAGCCGATTTTCGCTTCGACCGATCAAAAAAAGGTTTAGCAAACGAGATAAATTCATTTTTCGTCCACCGTTCGGTAGCGTCCGTTCCCATATAGATTGCTTTTTCATGCATGGGATTAAAATAGCCATCAAAATCGGCAACAGCAGCTGCACGATGCCAGTCCGTCATCAGTTGATCAATCGCTTTCTCCTGCTGCGCTACAGCAAAACTAAAAAATAGTAAGAAGGCTAAAAGAAATCCTCGTTTCATAAATAGTGAATTTTGAATTGAAAGATACAAAACAATATGAAAAACTCTTCGTTAAAGAAAAAAGTATCGCTATTTTTATCTGATGAAACACATTTTTGGATTTTGCATTCTTTTCTTCTTCTGGCAATGCTCTGCACCTAAAGAGCATCCACATACCTATTACTATTGGAAAACAAAACTCGCATTGGATGCTGTTGAAAAACAAGAACTCGCTGCCTCAGAAGTTCCCTATCTCTATGTTCGGTATTTTGACGTTGATAAAGTGGGAAACCAATTTCAACCTGTCGGTGTTATAATAAAAGATGACACCTTCACAACGACAAAAGAAATTGTTCCGACAATCTTTCTAACGAATCGTTCGCTCTATGCTATCCGTCCTGATGAAATTCCGTTTTTAGCAAAAAGTATATTGGATTTAATCAATAAAAAGAATAAGGAATTACGGCTAAAGATCTCCAACGAAATCCAAATTGACTGCGATTGGACCGAGGGAACCAAAGCGGATTATTTTGCTTTTCTTGAAGAACTCAAGAAACAATCGGGAAAAGAAGTTACCAGCACACTGCGTTTGCATCAGGTAAAAGATTCCAAAAAAATGGGCGTGCCACCCGTAAACAAGGTCTATCTCATGTGCTACTCCACCTCTTCACCTCTAGAAAATTCCACCAAAAACTCCATTTTGGACATTCCTTTGATGACGAAATATCTGGTAACTTTGGACGAATATCCTATTGAAAACATCAGTGTTGCGCTACCGATTTATTCGTGGGGCATCATAACCAATCATGTGGGAAAACATAAACTCATTAACGCCCTGTCTACGGACGACTTACATAAGGAAGGCTTGAAAAAAATTTCCGAAAATAAAGCTGAAGTGGAAACGGATGGTTTTTATTTTGGCTTCTTTCTCAATAAAGGTTTCCAAATAAAAGTAGAAGAAATTTCACCAAATCAACTTGAAGAAGCTACTGCATATCTTGATAAAAAATTAAAAAATTACGATATTGTGTATTATCAATTAGACCGTAAATTTGTAAAAAACCAAATCCCAAATGATGAAAAAGAGCATATTAACTTTAGCACTCATTGCATCGGCCTATCAAAGCTATGATGCCTGCGCGTGGTATGATCCCGAGTATGAATATTTTAATCTATTTACGCAAACCATCATTCCCGAAAAAGCCTACGCGCCTTTTCTTTTAACGTATGATTCGAAATATTATCCGCATAAATTCCGAATAAACAACGACAATATTCAGTCTTGGAAAGCTTTTTTCGGTAACCAGCTTACCTACGACCAAACCTACGAGTTGGTACATGAGGTGACCTTGGATGAGCTAAGACAACTTCGCGATGGTGTGGTTAATCATCCTCTGCTAAAAAAACTTGGTGTAGGATTTTACACCAAGAATGCGGAAGCGATTGATTATTTAATGGAAGCGATGTATCTGGAACCTTTTATGCGAATTGGTGGCGGAACTCCCTCCGACACATTCTATACAGACCCTAGCACTACTTTAAATGCAACGGATTTGGAATATCCTAAAACCATCGCCGCTCTGCAATCGTTATATAATGAAGCCAAAAATCCGGAAATCAAGCAACGCTACGGCTTCCAGATGGTTCGGCTTAATCATTACACACATCAGTACCAAAAGGCAGTTGATGCTTTTAAAAAATATGTAGAGCCTATTTCCTTACGCGGAATACCGTATTATATGGCATTAAGCCAGTATGCAGGTGCCTTGCGTGGTTTAGGCAAAAGTGAAGACGCCAATTGGAACTTCTTTCAAGTATTCCTGCACTCCAATTGGATGAAAGAAAGCGCCTATACATCGATGACATTTCCCGACCATGCTTCATTTAATGATTTGCTGAACCGGGCAAAAACAAATCCAGAAAAAAACATGGCCTACTTCCTTTTAGGATATCAGGATTTCAACAATCCGCTTCCCATGATGGAGAAGATGTACGCAATTGATCCAAATTCGAACGAACTGAAAGTTTTGGCAACGCGCGCTATCAACGAACTCGAACGAAGCTATCTTCCCACTTTTTATAGTCCGGAGTACCGAATCGGCTCTGAAAAAGGCAGTGCGAAAACCAAAGAAAACACGCAAGTAAAAGGCGAAGAGAAATTGGGTATCTGGGATAAAATTGTGCGCTTTTTCCGTAATCTCTTCAGCTCTAAAAAAGAAAAAGGCACCACAAATACGGGAGCCAACTCATCGGATAAGGAACTCATCAATAATCCAAATCGAATTCCATTTTTTACGGACAGCAATACTTATTATCAAAATGACGACACCAATGCTGAAAAAGATTATTTGGAATCACTGAAAACATTTTTAGATAAGGCGCAAGATGCATCGTCTGATGAATATTGGAAAATCGCTTTAGCGTATGTAAAATTTATGGATCAGGATTACGAAGGCAGTTCTGAGATTTTGTCTAAAACAACCACTAAGAACCCCGATTATATTGCCCAAATTAATAAAATGAAGATGCTTAATGAGATTGTTTCTCAGCCACGCATCACGAGTGAATTTGAGCAACATCTTTACAAAACCTATCCGAAAGAATTTGCAAAAGAGGAAGTGAAGAAAACCGACTCATTGGGAGAGTACGATTACGAATCGTACCAACCGACGACTTCCGAATTCATTCATGATATTTTGGCTAATCGGTATTTTCTGCAGGGTGAGCACGGAAAATCATTTTTATTGTCCAACAAGCTTTCAGATTTGCAATACAACCCCGATTTAGAGTTAGTGAAACAAGTGGAAGCGTATGTAAACAAGCCTGGAAAAAATGATTTTGAAACGAACGTCATTTCCGCTAATATCAATCAAATGGGTGATGTTAATGCATTCTTTAATATAATTTACGGAGATGGAGAAATGAAGAATGCGAATTTTGCAAATGCGAAAAAGCATTACGAAAAAGCACAAAATTTTGCAGGAATTAGTCGTGAACCTGAATATTATTACAATTCGGAAACTCAAAAAGAAGAGCTGGCACCTCAGAAAACCGATGCATACGATGGTTTTAAAAACATTTCTGGGTTAGTCTTTGGTCATAATACCATGGTAAGCTACGAAAGTCCCGATGATCAAACCATGCAGGCAGAGCCTTTTGCGGATCAGTTTCCAATGATAAAACCAACGATGAACAAGCTGGAAATGGCAACGGCACTTGTTGAGTTGTCTAAAATAGGGCAAGGAAACAATGAAAATGCGGCACAAGCCAATCAGCTTATAGGTAATGTACTTTACAATACTTCGAAGTTAGGATATTATCGTCATTTATTTGTGATGGACATTAACAACGCCAACGGACCGAAGTTCCGCGATTGGGGCACGAATTACGACCACATTGTGTATTATAAAAATTATGCATGGGAGCAGTATATGCGACCTGATAATTTTAACACGTCCATGAAGTACTATGAAAAAGCTTTGAAAACAGCGACCAATCAGGATCAGAAAGCTCAAATTCTTTTTCAGTTGGCGAGCGCAGAACAAGGAAAATACTACCAATGGGAAATGAAACAACCAGAAATTGAATATACAGGCGAAGATTACAGTGAAAAAGTGAAAAAAAGGGAAGCACAACTGCTGGATGTAAAAAGAAAAGAATATAAAACCTATTTTGCACAACTCAAACAAAACTACCGAAACACCGAAAAGGTAAAGGAACTTATGGGAAATTGCATGTACTTTGAATTTTATATGCGATAATAAAAAAGCACCTCCATGGAGGTGCTTTTTTATTTTGAATTTGCTTAAACAAACTTTTGCTTCGCAATACCTTTCTTTAAAATTTATAATTTAGCTGAACAGCCATATTCCTTGGGTTGATCTGATCGATATAGCCACCACGGAAATAGGAGTTGTAACCTACCGCATCAAAAATATTATTAAGGA
Organism: Bergeyella sp.; assembly: GCA_041910715.1. Classification (GTDB taxonomy): domain Bacteria; phylum Bacteroidota; class Bacteroidia; order Flavobacteriales; family Weeksellaceae; genus JAFAFC01. The sequence goes on along the minus strand of JAYRQH010000230.1, from coordinate 432 downwards.
AAACTCGAATACCTAAACCATTGTTCAAGGTATAACCAACCTGAGCATCCACTGTCGTATATTCATTCATCATAAAAGGTTTCTCTCCAGGTAAAACACTGTTTACATGGCCTGCGGTAAATGACTTCTGCGTCCATTCGTCTACAGGTCGCGCCCCTACGTAATAGATACCCGCTCCAACATCCAAGCCTCGCAAACCGCCAACAAATTTATAGTTTAACCAGGCATTTGCAGTATGTTTTGGCGCATTCATCGGTGATGAACCATTTACGTAGGATGGGCTATCTTGGTACTTGGCATTGAGCAGTGCCCAACCAGACATAATTTGAAGATTGGGTAAAATGCGACCAATCAACTCAATTTCTAAACCACTTCGGTGTAAACTTCCAGCTAAACCATACATCGTCTGACCATCAATGACTACCGGATTGT
>JAYRQH010000229.1:0-4999 GCA_041910715.1 Bergeyella sp. | reverse complement strand
TCCAAGTTTTGTTTAAAATTTTGAATAAGTTGGGTTACCCATGGGCAGATCAATTATACCACTTGTCTTACGGAATGGTGGAACTACCGCACGGTAAAATGAAATCGAGGGAAGGAACTGTTGTTGACGCGGACGATCTGATGCACGAAATGTATGAAACTGCAAAGCAAAAAGCTCAAGAACTGGGAAAATTGGAAAATTTAACGGAAGAAGAAAAAGAAAAATCGTACGAAACGGTTGGGCTTGGGGCGCTAAAATATTTTATGCTAAAAGTGGATCCTAAAAAGAAAATGCTTTTCAACCCAGAAGAAAGTATTGATTTTAATGGGAATACAGGACCTTTCATTCAGTACACCTACGCTCGAATACAGTCTTTATTAACAAGATCGGAAGGCAATTATCAATCGTACTCCAAGGACATTGTACCCAATGATTATGAAAAAGAACTGATTTCTATTTTGTCGGATTATAAGGAGGTTGTTGCCAAAGCAGCAGCTACTTTAAGTCCAGCCCATGTGGCAAACTATGTCTATGATTTGGTAAAAACCTACAATGCCTTTTACCAAAACAATCCTATCTTGAATAACGAAGATGAGAATCTTAAAAAGTTCCGTCTGTTTTTATCTGAATTAACGGGTAAAACGATAAAAAAATCATTACGATTACTAGGAATAGGAACGGTCAATAGAATGTAAAAACTAGCCTTTGTTTGAAGGTTTTTCAATTATTAGTACGATGAATAATTTTGAAGATAATCATGTCGAATATCGTCGCCAGTTGCAGAAAATCATTACGCATCTCAAATCTGGGGATACCAATATTCAACCTTTGGTGCATGACTTAGAGTGGAGCGTGAAAAATGACCTGAACAGACTCGAGGTGATTGGAAAAGATGCGTTTGAAGACGAAGTGGAGGAACTTGAAAAGTTTCAAGAGGTGATTGACGCAATTAAAACCAAGTATGCGATGAATTTTCAAGTAGATACGGCTTCCTTTGATGATATTCAGGGAGATAGCGATGATGAGGATTTGTATTTAGAGGAAGATGCGGATTGGAATGAGGGTTTTGACGAAGATGACTTGCTAAATGACGAAACTGAAGAACAATAAATGAAAAATCTGAGATAATTTTCTCAGATTTTTTTAATAAAAAAACCATCTGAAAAATCAGATGGTTTGTAGACCCATTTAAATCAGAACAGTGTGTTGATAATATTACATTACTGTTCAGTGATAGTTAAGTTATTATAGCCACCGCTGTTGTTTAAAGAAAAGTTTGCGTTATTAGCAGAATTTAAATTAAACCAAATATAAGGCATAAGCCTTTGACCTTGCTGCATATAAAGAGAAGCAGAACAGTAGCTGCCGGAATCCAAACTAACACCAGATGACGTATTTGAAGAATAGGTATTTGCGCATTTTACCGTATTTACTATATTAGCTGTTGTTAGCCCTGTTGTATTATCATATACTTGCCAAATTGCCTCAGTTTGAAGAGGGTTTTGGGTTGCTGAACTATTAAAATTAAATTCCATAGCTTGCAAACTAACAGTATATACGGCAACGTATACCCCGTCTCTGGGAGCTGTAAAAATACCAGTACTTGCATTGAAACTTGTACCGCTATTAGTTTCGTATATTTTAGTCCAATCTACCAGATAATTGCTTTGTCGGTTTTGTAAACCATTGTTATTAGGCGCAGAGGGATTAATTAACTTTACGTTATTGTTTGTTTTTGTAGCGATAATCAAAAGTTTGGCCTGTGGAAGTGAAGTTAGTAGTTTATACCAATTTTGCCCATTACTATATTCAAGCCCACTATTGTATCTAACCGCACCGCCGTCTGCAGCGCTAGCTGACAGTGTTGAATTACCAATACCGAGAGCGCCATTCCCTGCATTTCGTAGATCAACTTTAGAATTAGGTTTTAGAGTTCCAATACCAAGTTTTCCATCGAAATCTATTAAAACATCATTTAACTGCTGAACTGGAGAGATGCTGTCAGATACATTGTCCTTTAACCCGTCAGTATGTAAGATGCCCTGGGGTTCATTGGTATTAATTCCTAGTCCCTTATTTTGTGAAAGGTAAAAGTGCGATAAAAATATAAATATTAGCGTAGTGCCCGTCGTTTTTTTCATAAAATAAATTTATAACCCAAAAATATTTAGTGACGTTAATGTGTTATCGCTATTTAAAACCTTAGTTGAACCCAAGCCATTTTGCAATGAAACTGTTATCTGCTCACCAGTATTTATATTAAATATTCCTGAACATCCGCCTGAAACTATATTACTAAACGTATTAGTACCAGGATACGAACCAACACATCGAAAAGATTTTATAGTTGAAACATTGGTTGAATTAGTCTGGATAATTGCTTCAATTCGCGAATTATTACTTATTACTGAGCTTTGAAGTGCATAATTAAAATTTACGATATAAACACCCGTTTTGGAAGCTTTGAATATTCCCGTAGAAGTAGTAAAACTATTATTAACATCCGTGTTCGTTGTCCAATTTGTAATAATAGTAGTAGTTGCGTTGGGAATATTTTGTCCTGAACCATTTACAACGTCAACATAATCATTTGGCGTTTTGTGAGCTAAAGTAATCCAATTGGTACCATCCGAATAACTTAGATCTTGGCTCGTATCATTATATCTAAGTGCTCCTGCTTTTGCAACGGTCGCAGCTTGATTTGTGCCTCCTATTCCAATTTCATTTAGATTTTCATTAGATCGTAAATCGAGTCTTGTTTTTGGTAAAATTGTGCCAATTCCTAGCTGTCCTGTCGCTGTTACGATAACATCATCGTAGTAGCTGCTAGCATTTCCCGATACGGTATTTTTCTTTGCGTCAACATGTATTTGCTGTTCGGGATTTGATGTTCCTATACCTAGTTTTTGTGCTAAAAGAAAGCTATTAGAAGAAATTAATATCCCTACTATAATTATTTTTTTCATAATAATGATCTAATTTTCCATTATTGAGAAGTTTATAAAGCCATAGTCATCATTCGAGGGAGTACCAGAGATACCAGTACGTAAGCTCAACGCTCCATTATAAACTGATTGATAGATTGCTGGCTTTAGTGTATCACCTCTGTTTAATCGAATTCCAGCCACACAAGACAGTCCTACTTGTGCCTGTAAAGTTGCGTTCTGGTGAGACTTGATGCACTTTTTTGCTATAGTGGAGTCATTAACTAAAAACCTTGCTTCTGTAAAGTAATTGGCCGCTAACGGAATTCGTACAAAGTCGTACGTGAAAGTTACCAAATAAATACCAGTTCTAGGTGCTGTAAAAACCCCTTGTGTGGGATCAAAATTATTGGTTGAATCTCGTAATTCAGACCATTGTGTAACTACGGTTTGCACTTGATAAGGAATTTTTATAGCGAATGGTGAAACTTGTATATTACTAACAACAATTGCTTTTGCAGGAGTGGATATTAAATCTTCCCATTTAGTGCCGTCCGAATACTGCATTTTGCCTCCATTATAAGGATTATATCGTATGGCGCCTGCACCTGCACCTGCTGCAGTTTTAGTTGTTTCGCCTATCCCAACTGAATTATCAGTATTTTGGGATGATCTAAGATCTAACTTTACTGCTGGAGAAATTGTACCAACACCAACACTACCATTTGCTGTAAAAACAATATCGTTCGCAATTTGTGAATTTGTTGGCGAACCTGTTGTATTATTATCCTTTGATGCATCAATATGTAATATTTCCTGTGGTGAAGTAGTATTAAAGCCAACTTGTGCATAGGATTGCAACTGTGAAAATAGTAAGATAAGTAAGAAGCGCTTCATGATTTGGGGATTGTTGTAGAGTTCAACATCGGTGAGTGCAAAGTTAACAAATTATTCGATGTACTAACTGATATGATAACAAAATTTAAAAACATTCATTTTTATCTCGTATTTTATATGTTAGGAAGTGACACAGGTTTCACGGTAAGATGTTTCCGACTTGTAGTATTAGATAAACATTTTTACGAGATTGTACTCATGATTTTAATATAAACCGAATAAATATTAAAGAATCAAAAAATATAACCGAGTTAGATAACGTTAGTGTTTCAAGAAATATTTTTTGATTATATTTTGATCGACAGTTTTTCTCTTAAATAAAAAAAACGCTCTGAAAATCAGAGCGTTATATTCAATATTGTAGACCCACAGGGATTCGAACCCCGACAGACGGTACCAAAAACCGGAGTGCTACCGTTACACCATGGGTCTGTCCTTTATTGTGGTGCAAATATACAATGATTTTCGTTATTTGCAAACGTTTACACAAAAAATATTTATAATTTTATCCCATAAAACAACGGTTTATGCAAAGTATAGACTTTAAAAATCTCAAAATAAAAGAATTACATCTAAATTCTGAATTTGAAAAAAAAGTGTTTTTTTTCCTGGACTCGTGGCATTCGGATTCTAAAACAGTTTCTGTGCAAACATCGGGCTCTACGGGCGTCCCGAAAGTTTTTGAGGTTGAAAAGTCGAGAATGTTGGCTTCAGCAAAGAAAACATGTGATTTTCTTGATTTAAAAGAAGGAGATTCAGCGCTATTGTGTCTACCAATCGAATATATTTCAGGAAAAATGATGGTGGTTCGTTCGATTTTAAGAAAATTAAAGCTCGAAATATCAAATCCAAGTTTGAATCCTCTCGAAAATCTTGAAAAAGAAATTGATTTCTGCGCAATGACGCCTTTGCAAGTGGAAAATTCATTAGACAAACTTTACTTAATAAAAAAAATGATTATTGGTGGCGCGGCAGTTTCAAAGAATCTCAAATCTCAAATCTCAAATCTCAATTTAGAAACTCAGATTTATGAAACCTACGGGATGAGTGAAACCTTGTCTCATATTGCCTTGCGACAATTATTTCCTGAAGAAGAAGATTATTTCTCCTTGTTTGAAGGAATTCATATCTCGCAAGACGAAAGAGGATGCTTAAACATAAATGCACCAGAATTAAAC
>JAYRQH010000228.1:0-4780 GCA_041910715.1 Bergeyella sp. | reverse complement strand
CGCGTACGCCATTTTCTTCATTTGCATACGAAATAATTCGAATGGTGTTTTTATTTTCAATTCCTAATTTTTTAAAGGCTCGTAACACTTCGATGGATTGAACAATACCCGTTCCATCATCATGAGCACCTTCGCCAACGTCCCAAGAATCCAAATGTCCAGCCGCAATAATAATATTCTTTGGGTTTACTTTGCCTGTAATTTCAGCAATTACGTTATATGATTTGGTATCGGGTTGCATCCCGCAGTTTGAATTGAGTTTAATTTCTAAACCTCCTTTTTGGATTAGGTTTTCCATCTCATCAGCGGTTTTTGTTCCTACGGCCACTGCTGGTATTTTCTCTGTATTTGGCTCGTATCGCATGCTTCCAGTATGTGGATGTTCATCGTAGGTGGAGCTTAGCGAGCGAACAATAACTGCCTTTCCGCCTTTCTTTGCAACGATGGATGCAGATTTTGATCGGTATGATGATGCATCGCCGTATGCATCCGACATACTTATTAGTTCCTGCTTAAAGGGATAATTGAATAAGACAATTTTACCCTTCACAGCAGAGTCAGGAAGTTTTTCAAATTCGGAATACGACTTCACCACAATTACGTCACCCACAAGATCTTTTCCATTGGTGCCTTCTGAATTTCCAAGGGAGAGCATATTAATTGATTTCCATTGGCCACCTTTACTTCGTATCTGCAAAGATTCTGCTCCACGCTTCCATACAAGAACCATTACTTCTTGTTTCCAGACTTTATCGGCACCAGCTTCTTTCATTTTTGCTACCGACCAGTCGACAGCTTTTTCGTAAGCCTGAGATCCGCTTAAACGAGCGCCAATATCTTTTGTTAATGAACGCAGATTATCGTAAGCGGTACTATGGTTCAGAACTTCATAAGCAATTTTTCTGAAGACAATAGAGTCTTGTTTTTGTTGCGAAAAGAGTATTCCACCCAAAAAGAGTGGAATGATCGTTAATTTTATCATACAATATTGGTGATTAAGGTTTCATATCGTACATGACTAAGGCCGTCATTAGTTTTGGGACTACCAAAGTGCATTTAGGCGGCATCTTGATTTCCATATCAGAAACTTTAATTAAGTCATTAAAACTTACAGGAAATACACCAAATGCAGCTTCATATTCTCCAGAATCTACTTTTTCTTTCAATGCTATAATACCGTCAATAGACGAATTTCCTTTTAAGTAATCAATATTATCACTTTCCGATTCCAGCTCGATTCCTAATACTTCCTTAAAGATGTATTCTTCCAAAAAGAAATGATCCAAATCATTGCCTCCCGCATGTTTTTTGCGAAGATCGTGCATCACATGAAGAGAATAGAATTCGCCATCGATATACAAACTAAGGTGGAATTTTTGCGAAGGAAAATACGGCGTTTGCCCTTTGTTGTGAATATTAAAGTTTTTCCCAATTTTCTCCAGAAGTTCCTCTTTTTTCATCCCATTCAGCGACTTTACCAAACGGTTGTAATCGTGAATTTTTACAGAATCTTTTGATACGATATAGCTAAAAACAAAGTTATGAGGCTCGTTCGGGTTGTGTTTTTTTCCTTTTTCATTCATGCGTTTGGCATGCAGGGCGCTCGATCCAATTCGGTGATGGCCATCTCCAATATAAAACGAATCTACCTGATCTAAAACCTCTTTAATCTGTTGCATTTTCAAACGATTATCGATACGCCAAATCTTATGTTTTGTACCAGTTTCAGAAATGAAATTGATGATAGGAACCGATTTCTCTTCCTGATTCATGAACAATTCAATCTTAGAATTCGATTTGTAGGTGAGAAGAACGGGCTCAGCTTGTAAATTGACTTTATCCAAATAGTGCGCAAGTTTTTCCTTACGATCTTTAATGGTGGCCTCGTGTTTTTTTATTTTACCTTCATTGAAATCATCTACACTTGCAAGTCCTAACAAACCTCGGAAAGTGGTACCGTTTGGCATGATCTGCTGATATAAGTAGTAACACGAACTATCCTGCACCAGTTTTTTGTCTTCCAAAAGTTCCTCAAAGTTATGTCGTATTTTTCGAAGATTACGGTCTAAATCTTTGGATTTACTTACAACAAATGGTTTAATCATTTGAATGTAGGTGTCATTTTCTTGAGCTTTTTTAGCAATATCTTCTTCAGAAAATAAATCTAATGACCGAGTCGGAAATTTATCAATATAATCGGTGTTTGGTCTTACTCCTCTAAAAGGTCTAAATATAGGCATATCCTAAAATTTATTTTGTGTTTTTTAGTATTAACTCCGCCATTTCCTTGGCCATCTTCTGCTCTGCATCGTGTGTATAACTTCCTAAATTTGGTGATAAAGACATGGATGTGTTCATCAATATCGGTAACTCGGGCTGTGTGCCTTTTTCGAAAACATCGAGGGCGGCTCCCGCCAACTTATTTTCGTCCAAGGCTTCTACCAAAGCAACCTCGTTTACCGTTCCTGCAGCGCCAGCATTCACAAGGAAGGCATCATTCTGCATCTTTTCTATTTCGGCAGCATCAATAATATATGTGTTTTGTTTCCTTTCGTGTATTGAAACAAATTTTGCTTTTTTTAAAACATCTTCTAACAATGTTTCACTTTCAAGGTTGAATTGAAGTTTTTGGCCATCATAAAAGGCGATTTCAAGAGAAATGTTCTTTTTTTCGGAATCAAAATAAACCACGCGCATTCCCAGAGATATCCCAATTTTGAGAACTTCTTGCGCAGTAGCATCACCACCTATTACGCCCAATGTTTTACCTTCGAGTTCAAATGCATCGGCATACGATTTTTTTAATGTAGAAAAAATGGTATCACCTTCTAAGGGCATCATGCGATTGGCATCATGCAGAAACCGAGCTAAGGTGAAAAAATGAGCAAAAACAAGCTCCGCCACAGATCTGGCGATGGCGTTTGGCGTATGAAATAAATAGATTCCCCGTTCAATAACGGCTTCTGCATCGATATTATCCAGTTCGTTTCCTAGTTTACCAATGAACTTGAGACTCGGACACTCCTTAAGTAGTTTTTCGTCAACTTTAGTACTGTTTTTCACAAGCAATCCATCGATTGAATTTTCCTTAATAAAAGTTGCGAGTTGGTTTTGAGCTACCTTATGCGTGATTAGTTCGATATCCGAATTCTGAAAAAATTGGTCAGCAACCTCTTGCGAAAATCCATCGTTAGCTAATATTTTCATAATCTGCCCTTAATCTTACGGATTTACTTTTTTTTATCTAAACGATTTCATTACATCAACCAAAACCTGAACGCTTTCTATCGGCATTGCATTGTATATACTGGCACGATAACCACCAATACTGCGATGTCCATTAAGACCGCTTATTCCCGCATCTTTCCAAGCTTTATCAAACGATTCCTTAAGGTTTTCGTCGGTCAACTTGAAAGACACATTCATCAAAGATCGATCCTCTTTCTGGCAAAATACCTCAAATAGAGGATTTGCATCGATTTCGCTGTACAGTAAATCAGCTTTATTCTTATTTCTTGCTTCGGCACCTGCAATTCCGCCATTTTTCTCCAACCACTGAAGTGTTAGTAGGGAAGTGTAGACCGCAAAAACTGGAGGTGTATTTAACATAGACTCTTTTTCAATCTGCGCTTGCAAATCAAAATAAGTAGGCATAGTTCGCTGAACTTTTCCTAAAATATCTTTTTTTACAACGACCAAAGTGGTTCCTGCAGGTCCCATATTTTTCTGGGCACCGGCATATATTAATCCAAATTTTGAGAAGTCAATTTCCCGCGAAAAAATATCCGAACTCATATCGCAAACCATAGGTACGGGCACATCAGGGAATTCCTTCATCTGCGTTCCGTAAATGGTATTATTAGATGTACAATGGAAATAATCATATGAGGCATCAACCACATACTCTTTTGGGATATACGAATACTGACTTTCTTTCGAGGAAGCAATTACTTCGGTATTACCTAATTTTTTTGCTTCTTTAATGGCATTTGCAGCCCAATTACCAGTGTCTAGATAAGCTGCTCTTCCCCCTTCTGAAAGTAAATTGTAAGGCACCATGGCAAACTGAAGGCGTGCACCACCTTGTAAAAACAAAACTTCATAGTCATCATCAAGCTTCATCAGTTTTTTTACCAAGGACCTGGCAGTTTCCATGACGGCGACGAATTCTTTACTACGATGCGAAATTTCTAAAATAGAAAGTCCCATCCCTTCAAAATCCAATACTGCTTGCGATGCTTTTTCGAAAACTTCTTGTGGTAATATGCTTGGTCCTGCGCTGAAATTATGTTTCTTCATTAAATTAGTTGGGTTGTAAATGAGGTAATCCTTCGATTACTCGTCGTGTAAAAATGCTTTCTTCTCCAATAGTTCCTCTTCAGATTCCACGTGCTCCTCGTCCGGAATACAACAATCAACCGGGCAAACAGCAGCACATTGCGGCTCTTCGTGGAAGCCTTTACATTCGGTACATTTGTCTGTCACAATAAAATACACATCGTCACTGACAGGCTCTTGAGGAGCATCTGCATCAACGGTAAGTCCAGACGTTAAGGTAACCATGCCTTTAAGCGTGGTGCCATCAGATGCTTTCCAGTCTACTGCGCCTTCATAAATTGCGTTATTCGGACATTCTGGCTCACATGCCCCACAGTTGATACATTCATCTGTTATTTTAATAGCCATTGCTGATATTATTTTTAAATTTGCACAAAAGTAAGAAAAATCTGTCAATTTTATGGAATTTATCACACGGGAGAAGCAAATTTTAGGTCTTTGT
>JAYRQH010000227.1:0-8467 GCA_041910715.1 Bergeyella sp. | reverse complement strand
GATTCTCAGGTAAAGTAGGACCAGTAGTAGGCGCCAACTGGCGTGGTATGGACGTCATCCGCAGCCGTCCAAAGAGTTCCAAACGCAACCCTACGGAAAAGCAGCTGGAGCAGCAGCTGAAGTTCAAGCTGGCCATCAGCTTTCTGCAACCGATTAAAAACATCCAGTCCCGCTTCTTCGGTTCGGGAAGTGGGGTGAAGTCCCGGGTGAACCTGGCGGTGTCTTACACCATCAGCGAGGCCATCCAGATGGTGGCAGGTCTCCCGGAACTGATTTTCAACAAGGTACTGATCACCCGTGGCGAACTCACCAGTTTCCAGAATGCCGTGCTTACCACGCAGCCCGGCGGTGTGCTGCACCTGGAGTGGGAGGACAACAGCACGCAGGGTGATGCCGCTCCCAAAGACCAGGTCAGCATTGTGTGTTACTGCGCAGAGCTGAAAAACTGGGAGATCTACGAGGGCATTGTGATGCGCTCCGACCTGATGGCCGATGTCACGCTGCCAGCCTACTGTCTCGGCAAAACAATGGAGGTCTATGCCTTCCTGAATAACGAGAAACAGACGGCAGCCTCCACCAGTCTCTACCTCGGGCAGCACCTGGTCAATTAACCACAGAATCCACTCCGCAAGAGTGGATTTTTTTTGTGATAATGAGGATTTTCGTAATTGTAGCGTTGGTTTTTTTGGTTATATTTGGTTTTGAAAACTAATTTATCATAATATATGGCAGATTTGTCTAGTTTTAATTTCCTTTGTGAGGCTTATCCTTCGTTATATAATCAAGCAAGGCTTGCGGAAAGTTTGTATTATTTGGATGCAAGTTCTTCTATCTCAAAAGCCAGACTTTTTGGTGAAAAGCTGATAAAGCTGATTGCAGATTTGGAAGTTGAGAATCTGAATGGCAGAAACCAAGTTGAGTCTATCCAGTTTCTTCAAAATAAAAATGTGTTTCCTGATGCGATAGGCTCACTATTTCATACTATTAGAAAATCTGGTAATGATGCTTCGCATACTGGTGAAAGTACAAAAAGTCACGCTCTGTTTATTCTAAAAAAATTATTTACACTTTCAAAATGGTTCTATGAAACTTATGAAAATGACTACGTCGAATCTAAAGTGTACGAACTTCCACCTGAGCAATCGAAGGTTGAAACTGAAAGGCTGAATGAAAAGTTAACGGAATTAGCTGAGCAAATCCAAGATTATCAAAAGAAGATTGAAATCCTTAATCAGTCGAAACAGACCATCAATTCGAGAAGAATAAAATCTGTAGAATCTGCAAACCGGATTGACTGGAGCGAGCAAGAAACGAGATTAGAATTAATCGATAAACAGTTGCGAGATGCGGGATGGGAATGCGATACCGAAAACATTAATTACAAAAATCATAAAACATTTCCCAAGAAAGGTCGAAACATTGCTATAGCAGAATGGCCTTGTGGTGGTAAATATGCAGACTATGCATTGTTTATAGGTTTGGAGTTGTATGGATTGGTAGAAGCTAAGAAATATGGACTTGATATTTCAACTGATTTGCGACAATCTAAAGTGTATGCTGAAAATATAATCGGTAACGATAGTTTTCAACTTTTAGGTGAGTGGGAGAATTACAAGGCTCCTTTTCTATTCTCTACGAATGGCAGAAAATATCTTGAGCAAATTAAAACCAAAAGTGGGATATGGTTTCAGGATATCCGAATTAATACCAATCACGCTTATCCTTTACACGGATGGCTTTCTCCTGATGGACTGAAAGAAATTTATGAACGTGATACAGAATCAGCGAATATAAAACTGACAGATAGCGATTATGATTATCTAAGTTCTCCGCAAGGTCTCAATCTTCGTGATTACCAAATAGAAGCCATCAAATCAGTTGAAAATAAATTAATTGAATACCCACAAGACCGAAGAGCCTTGCTGGTAATGGCAACAGGAACCGGAAAAACGAGGACAATTAACGGGCTGATGTATAGATTGATCAAAGCCAACCGTTTCAAAAGAATTCTTTTTTTAACAGACAGAACATTGCTTGCGTCACAGGCAAGAGACAGCGTTAAAGAAAATAAAATAGAAGATCAGCAATCGTTTGGAGGGATTTATAAATTTGAAGACACCAGTATAACACAGCCTGATTCTGAAACTCGACTTCATTTTGCAACGGTTCAGAGTATGGTAAAACGACTTTTCTATTCTGAAAATCCTTTAACTGTAGATACTTATGACTGTGTAATTGTTGATGAAGCGCACAGAGGTTATCAGCTGGATACAGAAATGAACGAGGATGATTTTGGTATTAGAAATGAGGATGATTATGTAGCACAGTATAGAAAGGTACTGGATTATTTTGATGCTTTTAAAATTGGAATGACAGCGACTCCAGCTTTACATACAAAAGAAATTTTCGGTGATTCTGTTTTTGATTATTCATATAGGCAAGCTGTTATAGATGGTAACTTAGTGGATCACGAGCCACCTTATAATATTTCCACTAATCTCAATTCTGAAGGGATTAAGTGGGAAAAAGGCGAAAAACCTCAAGCTTATGATGCGGAGACAGGAGAAATCACAGACCTTGAAGCTTTAGACGATGAACTTAAGTTTGATGTAGAGCATTTCAACAAGCAGGTTCTTAATGATAATTTCAACAGAGCAGTTGTAAAATATTTAGCAGAAAATTTAGATCCCAACGGTAATGAAAAGACATTAATTTTCGCAGCGAGAGACAGCCACGCAGATACTATTCTGTATATGCTGAAAGAAGAGTTTCAAAACATTGGCGTAGAGGTACACAACAAAGCGATTGAAAAAATTACCGGAAGTGTTTACGATAATGCGCAGCTGACAAGAGATTTTAAAAATGAGAAGTATCCGAATATTGTTATCACTGTAGATTTACTCAGCACAGGAATTGATGTTCCCTCGATTTGCAATATTGTTTTTATGAGATGTGTGCGCTCCCGTATTCTGTATGAACAAATGTTGGGAAGAGCTACCCGTCTTTGTCCTGAAATAGGAAAGGAAGCGTTTAAAATATATGATGCGGTGAGATTATACGAAGCCTTGCAGGATTATACCCAAATGCAGACTGTTTCTAATCCGTCTTACAGTTTTGAACAGTTGGTAGCGGAAACTGAAAAGATCACTAATGAACAGAGATTGAACAGTCAAATCGAGCAAATCGTAGCAAAGCTGCAACGTAAATCAAAATTGGTTGAAACTCATCAACAGGAACATATTAAACTTCATACTGATGGAAAGTCAATCGCTGAACTCATTGCAGATTTAAAAAATACACCCAGTTCCGAAATAAGAAGCAAAGTAGAACAACTCAGTTCACTTTGGAACTATCTGGATAATAAAGTTTATAAGAAGTACGCACAAGTCTATTCAACTCACGAAGATTCTATTAAAGAAGTCACCCGTGGTTATGGCAATGCAGACAAGCCGGAAGATTACATTGAAGGCTTTAAGAAATTCATTGCAGAAAACATCAACACCATTGCAGCCATCAACATTATCTGTAATAAACCTCAGGAACTGGATCGGAAATCTTTGAGAGAATTAAAGTTGATTCTTGATGAAAAAGGTTACAATGAAATCTCCCTTAATACGGCGTGGAAATCTGCAAAAAATATAGACATTGCAGCAGATATTATCGCATACATCAGAACTCTTTCTATGGGTGTTGACCTTATTTCACCACAAGAGCGTGTGAAAAATGCGATTAGTAAGATTAAATCAAGCAGAGACTGGAATATTCATCAGTTAAAATGGATAGACCGTTTTGAAAAACAATTGCTTGCTGAAAGCATTTTGACCAAGAAAGATCTTGATTTGAAACCGTTTTTAGATGAAGGAGGTTTTAATAGAATTAATAAAATTTTTAATAATGAGTTAGAAGACTTGATTATTGAGTTGAATAATGATTTGTATAGTGCATAATAATTGTCTTGAACCAAGATTTTCCTGATTCTCAAGATTACAGGATTAAAAAAATCCTGTAATCAAGTTAATTCTGCAAATCTTGGTTCAGATATTTTAATAGGATTTTGGTAGGATTGGATTGTGAATGGTGTATTTTTGCAGACTTGAAAATTTGAGCTTGTAGTTTTTGTATTTGAAAGAATAATATTATGGAAATAAATGATTTAACCCATCAGATTATCGGGGCTGCGATGGAAGTTCATCGGGTTTTGGGTAATGGTTTTCAGGAAGTTATTTATCAAAGAGCATTGGCTATTGAGTTGGGTTTGAGAAGGGTTGAATTTGAAAGGGAAATGGAGATGAAACTTGAATATAAAGGTAAATATATCGGTACGAGAAGAGTTGATTTTTTCATTGGAAATAGAATAATGCTGGAGATAAAAGCGATTATCAAACTGGAAGATGTACATCTTGCACAGGCAAAAAATTATTTGGAAGCTTACAAAATTAATGACGGATTGCTGATTAATTTTGGAGCGAAGAGTTTGGAGTTTAAGAGACTTTATAAGTAGTCTGAACCAGGATTTTCAAGATTAGCTTGATTGCAGGATTTTCTTTAAATCCTGTAATTCTGACAATCCTGTCAATCTTGGTTCAGACATTTTTAAAATAATTAATAAAATAAAGTAATCCTGATTATCAGGGAAATCAGGGTTGGAGACAATAATATATGAGCGCACAGGAAATAGCCAATAAACTTTGGAATCTTTGTAATGTACTCCGTGATGACGGGGTTACCTACCACCAATATCTTAACGAATTGACCTACATTCTTTTTCTGAAACTATCAGAAGTGAAAGGATTTGCAGAGCAGATTCCTGAAGAATACCGATGGGCAAAGTTTACTGAAGAAAAAGATAATATCGAAGCTTTCAGGTTATACCGTGAGTTTTTGGCTACTGTAAGCAGTAAAACCGACAGCGCATCCATCAAAGATATTTATACCAATGCTTCTACCACGCTTACCAAGCCTGTTAATTTTAATACGTTGGTAAAGGCAATTGACGACTTAGACTGGTATGAAGAATCTGACCGTGATGTAATGGGTGACATCTATGAAAGCCTATTGGAGAAAAATGCAGGAGAAAAGAAAAGCGGTGCCGGACAATACTTTACACCTCGTCCTTTAATCAATGTGATGGTAAAACTGATGGCTCCGAAATTGGGTGAGAAATGGAACGACCCTGCTTGCGGAACTTTCGGATTTATGATTTCGGCAGACCATTATCTCAAAGAAAAATACGATTACCGTTATACATTGTCGGCTGACCAGATAAAATTTCAGGAAGAAAAAGCATTTTCAGGGGTTGAACTGGTGGGTGATGCACACCGTTTGGCGTTGATGAATGCCCGACTTCACGGGATGGAAAGTACCATCCATCTTGGTGATACTTTAACCAGTTTGGGAGAAAACCTGAAAGGCTACAACGGCGTACTCGCCAACCCGCCATTTGGAACCAAAAAAGGAGGAGAAAAGCCTACCAGAAACGACCTGAAATATGTATCGAGCAACAAACAGCTTAATTTCTTACAGCATATCTACCGAAGTTTGATTACCGACGGAACTGGCCGTGCCGCAGTGGTTTTGCCCGATAATGTATTGTTTGAAGATGGAGACGGACAGCGCATCCGTAAAGATCTGATGGAAAAATGTAATCTGCACACTATTTTGCGTTTGCCAACGGGGATTTTCTACGCTGCAGGTGTGAAAACCAATGTCCTGTTTTTTACCCGAGGCAAAAATGACGAAGCCAATACCCAAAACGTATGGTTCTACGATATGCGTACCAATATGCCGAGTTTTGGGAAGCGTACGCCTTTTACCGAAAAAGCTTTTGAAGATTTTATCACGGCTTATACCGGAGGCATTGGTGCAGATGAGGTAATGAAAAACTATGAAGCCGAAATAGATGAAGAGAAAAGAAAAACCATTACCGATGAAAGATGGCAGTGCATCTCTCTCGCAGAAATAGAAAAGAAAAACTACAGCCTTGATTTGGGGTTGATTGCCGACAGCAGCCTGAGCAACAGCGAAGATTTGGGAGAACCGATTGATATTGCCAAAGACGCTTTAGCAGAACTGCAAAGCATTACCGAGCAACTGAATGCGATGATAAAAGAATTGAATTAATGGAGAAGGTATTGCCAAAGAATTGGGTGGAATGTAATTTATTCGAGATTGCTAATGTAATTACAGGAAAAAAAGATGCAAATCATTCAACAGAAAACGGAATTTATACTTTTTTCACTTGTGCATATGAACCATTAAAAAGTGATGATTATGATTATGATGATGAGGTTCTGATTCTTCCTGGTAATGGCGCAAATGTTGGGGAAGTATTTTATTTTAATGGAAAATTTCAAGCTTATCAAAGAACTTATATTGTTGAAAAAATAAAAATTAATCCGAAGTATTTATATTATTATTTCCTGTCAAATTGGAGAAGTAGAAATGAAAAAGAGCAATTTGGAACAGCTACAAACTATATTAAAATTGGAAATTTTCAATCTTACAATTTAGAAATGGCTCCACTATCCGAGCAAAACCGCATTGTAGAAAAGCTGGATCGGTTGTTTGGGCAGTTGGAAGTGATAAAAAGCTCAATGGAAAAAATCCCGGTTTTATTGAAGAACTTCCGTCAGCAGGTTTTGACGCAGGCGGTGACGGGGAAATTGACGGAGGAATGGAGAGAGGGGAAAGAATTGGAAAGCGCCGAAAAGCTTATTCAGAAAATAATTGATAAAAGAATTAAAGATTATCAATTAAAATGTAGTCTAGCAAAAGAAAAAGGAGAACGTAAACCAACTAAAATATACCTTGATAAATTCCCTGAAATTGAGTCTGTAAATATTGATTTGCCTGAAAATTGGTTTCAAACAAATGTTCACTTTCTTTCTTTTGTAACCAAATTAGCTGGATTTGAATATTCTGACCACTTTGATTTAAAAGAAAGTGGTGATATACCAGTTGTTAGAGCCCAAAATGTTCAAATGGGAAGATTTGAAGATAAGAATAGGTTATACATGTCTACAGAGACATCAGATTATTTGGTTCGTTCTCAGCTTCATGGAAGAGAAATTTTAATGGTATTCATAGGGGCAGGTACAGGAAATGTTTGTTTAGCACCTAAAAATGAAAGATGGCATCTTGCTCCAAATGTTGCTAAAATTGATGTAGATGGAATTTCGACTGAATATCTTTATTTGTATTTGCAATCTGCTTTAGGAGTTGAAAATGTTCTTTCAAGAGTTAAAGCAACTGCACAACCAAGCTTATCTATGGAAACTATCAGAGAAATAATAGCTTTCGTTCCACCACTCAAAGAACAACAAGAAATCGTTTCCCGCGTAGAAAGTCTATTTGCGAAAGCAGATACCATAGAAGAAAAATACAAAAATCTAAAAGCCAAAATAGAAACTCTGCCACAGACTATTTTGCACAAAGCTTTCAAAGGCGAGCTGAGCGAGCAGTTGGAGACTGATGGCGATGCAAGGGATTTGCTGGAGGAGATTGTAGCGTTGAAGAATGGTGGGAAAGCTAAGAAAGCTTATTAAGAGTTTATAAAGTATGATGAAAAAAAATTACTATATGCTTAATATGCAGAAGCTCCTACATTTGGCAGGAGAACTTCACAGAAAAGGCTACACAGGATTACAAGTGATTCCGTCGCTTTCGCCATCGGGTGTGTATTGGCGATGCGATTTTACAAATGCTGATTCCAGTGAAAGACTATCGGTTTCTAATTGGTTGCAGGAGAATTTTGACATTAAAGAAAAGGAAGCCAGCACAACAGAGATTGTGAAACGTTTCGAAGAAGATTATAATCATTTTCTATTAGGTAGTCAGGGTAAGGATGAATATTACAGCCAATGGTTTTCTGAAATGTTGAAACAACTTGAAGAAGGCGAATTTCCTTACGCCTTTTCGGATTATTATAATGATCCCAACTATTGGGAGACCAGCAATGGAAAAAAAATAAAAACCTTACATTAATACAATGTGCCAGATCTCATCTCATTTAAAACTTTGTACCTGTAGCAAGAACAAGATTTTTTCGTTGAACAGTTATTGGATTCTTTACCGTTGGAAAAAGAGTGATGAGGTAATTGTAGGAGAGCCTATCTTTTCAGATAATAATTTTATTGATCCGGCTGACGAACTGAGTAATCAAGAAAAATTAATAACAATCCTGAATCAAGATAACTGTTTTGATTTTGAATTGCAGTTAGAAGATAAAGATTCGCTTGAAATCAATATCCAATGCCTGAGAGAAAACGGACGGTCTATCAACTTGATATATGCATTTGTTTTTCTTGATGGTATTTGGAAATCTATGGCATACGATCCTTTTGATATGGAAAGACAAGAGAAAAAGTATGGTGTCATAGAAATGTAGATTGGAAACAGCCGAAGACATCTCGCAAACTATTATTAATCATTTAAAAATAAAATCACCCCACAACAAAATGCTTCTAAT
>JAYRQH010000226.1:0-2536 GCA_041910715.1 Bergeyella sp. | reverse complement strand
GCATCAAAAAATTAGAAATGATAATTGATTTTTGTTTAGTATCGTTTCAGCAAGAATTTCTATTTTTGAAAATTATTTTAAAATCAAATCAATCAGGGATTGATCGTTTTTCTAGAAATTTACGGAAAAAGATGAAAGTATTTAAGTTTGGAGGTGCATCCGTGCGCGATGCAGAAAGTGTGAAAAATGTGGCTGAGGTTCTCGAATCTCAACGTTTTGACAAGTGTTTATTGGTTGTTTCAGCAATGGGAAAGACAACAAATGCCTTAGAAAATGTTGTAGAAAAATATTTTAAAAAAGACGATTATCAATCGGAAATTGCACTGATTAAGAAAAATCACATCGATATTGCCCGCGGCTTGTTTAGCGAAAATCATTCGGTGTTCGACGAGATCTCCTTGTTTTTTGACGATATTGAATCTTTTTTGAGACGCAATAAATCACCCAATTATAATTTTGTGTACGATCAGGTTGTCAGTTGCGGCGAGATGATTTCTTCTAAAATATTGAGTGTCTATTTAAATGAATCAGGTTATCCAAACCAATGGCTGGACGCGCGAGACTATATTAAAACAGATAATACCTACCGCGAAGGTGTAGTAAATTGGGAGCAGACGGAAAGTAATATTCAAACTTTGAATCCCGGTTTGTCGTACGTAAGCCAAGGTTTTATAGGTTCGGATGATAATAATTTTGCAGTTACACTCGGGCGCGAAGGTTCCGATTATTCCGCAGCAATTTTTGCCTTTTGCTTGAATGCTGATGCCATGACAATTTGGAAAGATGTACCTGGCGTGATGACGGGCGATCCTAGAAAGTTTAAAAATGTACAACTGCTATCCAACATATCGTACGAGGAAGCGATTGAGATGGCGTATTATGGAGCAAGTGTAATTCACCCGAAAACGCTACAGCCTCTAAAACAAAAACATATACCTTTTTTTGTTAAGTCATTTATAGAGCCACAAAAAGAAGGAACAAAAGTGGGGAACTCCGACAGCAATCAAAATACGGAATCCTATATTTTAAAAGAAAATCAGGTGTTAATGCGTATTGCAACACGCGATTTTTCCTTTATTGCAGAAGAACATATGAGTTTGATTTTTTCGAATCTTGCAAAATATCAAATCAAAATTTCGCTGATGCAAAACTCGGCAATCTCACTCGCTTTATGCTTAGAAGATAAATACAACCATATTGATGAGCTTAATAACGAGTTGAGTACCTTTTTCAACACCGAGATTGTGAAGGATGTTTCACTATTTACGGTGCGTAATGCCAATACCAAAGATTTAGCCCGTTTTTATGAGAATAGAAAAGTGCTTTTAGAGCAATTATCAAAACAAACCTTGCAAATGGTTACTCACTAATCTTGGGCTTAAAAACACAAATATGAGTTTAATATCAAAAAATGAGCTTATAAAGGCTACCGGTCTTTCCAAATGGGGTGTTTTAAAAAATCCTGCGGCTACATTTTTAATGGGCTTTACTAAGCTTAATAAAGTTAATGAACTGTACGATAAGCTAAAAGATAAGTCGGGAAAAGATTTTTTTGATGCATTTATTCGAGAACGCAACTTGCAGTATATCGTTTTTGAAGAAGATCTTGCAAAAATACCTAAGACAGGTCCGTTTATCGTAGTTTCCAACCATCCTCTGGGAGCAATTGATGGTGTTTTGATGTGCAAAATAATCTCCGAAATTCGACCTGATTTTAAGGTAATGGGCAATTTCCTACTTGAAAAAATCAAGCCGATGGAACCGTACGTTATTCCGGTGAATCCATTTGGTGGCGATCGCAAAACCGCACGCAACAGTCTGAACGGGATGCGGGAAACGCTTCGCTATTTGCAGGAAGGTGGATGTGTAGGAATTTTTCCGGCGGGTGAGGTTTCTAATAAAAATAATCAGTACAACGAAATTCGAGATAAAGAATGGGAAAAGCCTGCTTTGAAATTGATAAAAAATGCACAGGTACCGGTAGTTCCGATGTATTTTCATGCAAAAAACAGCAACTTCTTTTATAATGTAGCCAAAATTCATCCTGATCTTCAGACGATTTTACTTCCATCAGAAATGATGCGCGATCGTACTTCGCCGATACGTATTCGCATAGGAAAGCCAATTACCGTAAAGAATATTCAGGAGCATGAATCTACCGAAGAACTAAATGAATATTTGCAAACAAAGATTTATTTTCTGCGTTCCTACTACGAAAAACGCAAATCGTTGATGAACCTTTTGAAACTTCCCAATCTCAAACTTAATTTTTCGATCAACAAAGAAGCCAATATTGTTCAGAATATTATTGATGAAACGCCAGATGCCGATTTAATTGCGGAGATTGAAAAGTTGAAGGCGGACGACAAACAAATGTTTGCTAATGGAAATTACGAGGTTTATTTCACCAATTATGAGTCGATTCCCTCCATTATGCGGGAAATTGGTCGCCAGCGCGAATTAACATTTCGAGCCGTAGGTGAGGGTAGCAACTTACCTTTTGATCTGGATGAGTACGATCAGTATTACCATCATT
>JAYRQH010000225.1:0-3344 GCA_041910715.1 Bergeyella sp. | reverse complement strand
TGATACACACAAAACACTCAATACGTGTACGTTACGCTGAAACCGACCCCATGAAATACGTCTATTATGGCAACTATGCAACCTATTTTGAGGTCGCCCGTGTTGAGCTATTTCGAAGCATCGGCATCTCCTACGACGAGATCGAAAATCGTGGAATTTGGCTTCCCGTTTCCGATTATAAAATTAAATATTTAAAACCAGCTAAATACGATGATCTATTAGAAATTCATACTTTTATAAAAAAAATTCCGGGAGTGCGAATTGAATTTGAGTATGAAATTTACAATGATATAAACGAAAAACTAACGGAAGCGGCTACCACGCTTTACTTTTTTGACGCCGAAAAACAAAAGATTATTCGGTGTCCCGAATTTCTAATGAACTACATCCAAAAAAATTGGAACCATGAATAAAGACAATATCATTCTTGCCTCCACCTCAACATTATTTGGAGGTGACTATTTAGATTACTTAAAAGATGAAATAATTTCATTATTTAGCGGAATTGACGAAATAATTTTTATTCCTTTTGCACGCCCTTCGGGCTTGTCTCACGACGATTATACTGAAAAAGCACGATTGTTCTTCGCAAAACTCAACATTCGTTTACGCGGTCTTCATGAATTTGATGACATGAAACTTGCAGTCGAGAATGCAAAAGGTTTTTTTACGGGTGGCGGAAATACGTTTCTGTTGGTAAAAACATTGCATGAAAATGATTTAATGAACACCTTAAAATCGGCTATAAACCCGGGCAAACCCTATTTAGGATGCAGTGCTGGAAGTAATATCGGTGGTTTGAATATGAAAACAACCAATGATATGCCTATTGTCTATCCACCAAGTTTTGAGACGATGGGCTTGGTTCCCTTCAATTTGAATCCGCATTATTTGGATCCCAATCCTGATTTGCATCACAATGGAGAAACTCGCGAAACGCGAATTCTGGAATTTCTAACGCAAAACGACACCATGGTCGTAGGACTGCGAGAAGGTAATTGGATTCGAAAGATTGGAGATTCGGTTACCGTACTGGGCGAAAATGAAACGCGTATTTTTATTCGAGGAAAAGAACCATTTGAAATACCTTCAGGTTCGGATTTGCTTCAATTTAAATAAAAATAAAAAAAGCTGCATGTTAGAATGCAGCTTTTTTATTTGTTATAACGTACTAAATTCCTAAGCAGGATAATTTGGTTTTTCGTTCTCTGCTTCGGTAATTTTATACTTTGGCGAGATAAGCATCAACACCACACCTGCAATCATAAAAGGTAATGAAAGCACTTGGCCAGTATTTAAAGTTCCTAGTTTGATAAACTCTTCACCTTGTGGTTCTTTCAAAAACTCAACAAAGAAACGAATAGACCAAAGGACAAGAAAGAAGAAGCCGAATAGCCAACCTTGTTGGTATTTCTTGTTGGTGTAGCGGTATAAAACCCACAAAATTACAAATAGAATCAGGTAGCCGATAGCTTCAAACAATTGTGATGGATACCTTGGAACCGTCGCACCATATTCATTACTCATATTTGGGAACAGAACGGCAAATGGAGAATCTTCGGCAACCGCTTTTCCTATAATTTCTGAATTGAAAAAGTTACCCATACGAATAAAAAAACCTCCCAAAGCCACAACAATACCCAATCGATCATACACCCAAAGCGGATTTTTCTTGATGATTTTAAATGAATAGTAAAGCGTAGTCAAAATCAGCGCGATGGAAGCTCCATGACTTGCTAATCCCATAAAACCCGTAAATTCGAGAGTGGGCTTGGTACGGATGGGTAGAAAAACCGACCAAAAGTCTTCCTTAAACAATTCGGGCTGATAGAAAATCACGTGTCCTAGACGAGCTCCTAATATAGTTCCGATAAGAGTCCACGTAAATAAAGGTTCCAAATATTTGTCGTTTACATTGTCTATTTTGAAAATTCGATGCATCAACAAATAGCCTAAACCAAATGCCAGTACAAACATCAAGCTATAGAAGTGCAAAGTAAATCCTCCAATCTTTATTCCCTTAGAAGGATCCCAAATTTTATATTTAGTTTTTAGCTCAACCGAACTACCTTGTCCAATTTGCGAATCTTTACTTTGAGGACGATACATGTATTTTATACCTTCTTGCTCTTGAGTTACGGGCTGAAAATTAGTATCCAAAATCTGAAAACCAGAAAATGCAAACATTTGATACAATCCCGATGCTTGATTATTAAGATCTTCATTTAAAATTACCAAAACATTGTTTGGAATTTCTTTTTTTGAAAACTCCTCCAAATCGCTACTTGATGTGGTTGAAAAAACTTTTACTGGGACATCTTTTTGGTTGATTTCGAGAATACCATCGGACAAACCATCCGGATACACCTGCGCCAGCACTGTCTGAAAAGAAAATGCCAAGATGACCAATACTGCGCGAAGAAAAAACTGCTTCATTTATTCTAGTTTTACATTATTTTTTAGGTGGGACGGGATCATAGCCGCTTCCACCCCATGGATGACAGCTTAAAATACGTTTCACTCCCAGAAAGAAGCCTTTAAAAGGGCCGTGAATCTTCAGCGCATCCAACATATAATGTGAACAGGTCGGCTGATAGCGGCAGTTGCTTCCCAGAAATGGCGAAATTGCACCCTGATAAAATTTGATTAACAAAATCAGGGGAAAAGACAGTATTTTATAGATTGTCGATTTCAAAACGCTACAAAAATAACTTAAAAAAGTCATACATTTGAAAAGAAATCCCCTCAGATTCCAATTTCACCTACACGCTTTTCCCGTCTAAAAACTGCATTAGCAGAAAATATGTGACAGAATGTTTGTAGACTAGTATTAAAATTGTTACACTTTTGAGGAAATCTTTGAGTAAAAATCATGAGCAACGCGCCCTTAGCAGAAAAATTACGCCCGAAAACCTTAGATGATGTCTTGGGACAGGAACATCTTACGGGAAAATCGGGACCCATCCGTAAAATGATTGAAAATGATACGTTGAATTCATTGATCTTTTGGGGTCCACCTGGAACGGGAAAGACCACATTAGCCGAAATTATTTCGGAAAAATCGGGCCGTAAATTTTATAAACTATCCGCTGTATCGTCGGGCGTAAAAGACGTACGCGATGTCATTGAGGAAGCAAAAAAACAAAATCTTTTTTCGGGAAAGTCGCCAATCCTTTTTATAGACGAAATTCATCGCTTTAATAAATCACAACAGGATTCGCTACTTCACGCCGTAGAAAAAGGTTGGATCGTTTTGATTGGTGCGACAACCGAAAACCCAAGCTTTGAAGTGGTTTCTGCATTGCTATCGCGTTCACAAGTCTATGTTTTAAAATCACTATCGT
>JAYRQH010000224.1:0-7968 GCA_041910715.1 Bergeyella sp. | reverse complement strand
CTTTAAATAAAGAATTAAATATCCTTTTCTACCTAATGATACAAGTGTCTCCTATGTGAGGCGCTTTTTTTGATATGCCATGTTCCATTCAAAAAAGTTGCTATGTAAGTATTGATTAATAAACAGGCAAAAAATCTTTTTAAAAATTAAAAATATGGTTTCATTTACTTAAAACACAGTTCACATTCAGAGCCTAGTTTTGCTGCAGTAAAAATGAAATTAAATTATGAAAGTACATCACAGTTTTTCTGCTATTGCTATGGTAGCGCTCATATTTCAGAGTTGTAACGACGATTCCAGTTCCGAAAATAAGCCAGTAAATCCACAGATAAAAATTGAAAATTTCTCCAAAGAGCCCGCTTTTGTTTTTGGAATGCCCGGTTTTGAAAACCTTGAAATCAATACCCTGATCTCGAGTTCCGACGCGCTTCCCCAGTCGCCGAATTTTGTATTTGCAGGTCAACCCGATGGAATGGGAATTATGAAGGATCCTGCATCTGATGGTTATTTAATGATTACCAACCACGAAATTACGCAATCGGTATCACGAGTATATCTTGACAAAACATTTCGTCCTGTAAAAGGAGAATACATTCTTAATGGTATTGGTGGAATGACACGATTGTGTTCGGCAACGTTGGCAACGCCTGAAACACATGGTTTTAGTGCCTTTTTAACGGCGGGTGAATCGGGTGCAGAAAGTATGGTACATGCCATTAATCCATTGGCTCCGGTATCTCAAGCTTCTGATAAAACGCGTGTTAAGCCTGCTTTAGGGAAGGCTTCTATGGAAAATGCCGTACCGCTTCCGAAGGATGTTTCGGGTGGGAAAACCTATATTCTTATTGGTGAGGATCAGTCCTATTCATCTGTTCACCAATCGGCTGGGCAATTAGTGATGTATGTTGCTAATAAACAAGGCGATTTGGATAATGGTAAACTGTATGCACTTAAAAGAACAAACAACGATTATACAGAAACCAATATCACCAAAGGAAATTCATATGATGTTGAATTTGTTGAAATTCCAAATGCTAAAAATCTGACAGGGGCTGAAATCAACCAAAAAAATATCGACAATAACGCAATCCGTTTCTCAAGAGTGGAAGATGTTGACTATCGAAAAGGTGCAAATAAAGGACGTGAAATTTATTTTACAGCCACTGGAGAATCCAACGATGGTATCAACCCGAAACCAGGGTTCACCATGTGGGGACGAGTGTACAAATTAGTTCTTAATGAAAACAATATGCTAACTGGTAAATTAGAATTGGTAGCCGAAGGTGATTCTAATCCTGGAAACAACATCATTAATCCTGATAATTTGTGTGTAACTGAAAATTACGTGTACATACAAGAAGATGGAGATTCGTATTATGCTGCAGCAAAACACGATTCCTACATCTGGCAATTGAACATCGCGACCAAACAATACAAACCATGGTTAAATATGAAGCACAATCGAACCGATGCTGCTTGGCAAACCGCATACAATCAATCGGGTAGTTTACAAAAGTTTGGTTCATGGGAGTTCGGTGCTATGATTGATGTTTCGGATATTATTGGAGTTCCAAATACCTTCGCCGTAAATATTCATTCGCATACGTGGCAAAAAGATGCCTTTAAAAATGCAGATGGTGCTGGGGTAAATACCAACAAAGAAGGTGGACAGGTAGTTCTCATTCGAAATGTCCAAAGATAATACGTACTAACATTTTTTCTTTAAAGTATCAGTAGATTTTCTTTCTACTGGTACTTTTTTACAACTATGAAAAACATTTTCAATGCTTATGCACTTACCATTCTTCTTTTCTTTTTTTGCGCTGTCCAATGTACTGAGCAAAATCGCCAGCCTGTAAATGAAGATTTAGGCTCGGTAAAGAAAGAAGTATTAAAACTCAACAGTACTTTTAATACGCAACTGAATGAACTTCTGCATCTTGTCAATGAGGGAAGCACTCAGGAAAAGATCCAAAGTCGGTTCAATCGTCTACGCATAACATACAAAAAAATGGAGTGGGCGGTCGAGTATTTTTTGCCAAATTCGGCACGTTTCATCAACGGTCCCGCACTTCCTGAAATCGAATTTGAAGAACACACGGTTTTAGAACCCGAAGGTTTGCAGGTCTTGGAGGAATTGGTGTATCCCTACTCCCCTGAAAATAAAGACGAAGTTGTCCGAATGCTCAAAAAGTTGCTGAATAAGTCAAACGCTATAAAAACCAATTTTGAAACCATTACAATCAATCGAAATCAAGTTTACGATGCATTACGCCAGCAAATTTTCAGAATTACCAGTTTGGGAATTGCAGGGTTCGACACGCCTATTTCGGGAAATCATCTTCGCGAAATGCCGTATACACTAGAAAGTGTCCATTATTTTCTGAATCATATTTCTAGAGACAAAAACAATGAAGTGTTAAAGAAAATTTCAAACTTGATTCATCATGCAAAATCTGAACTTAAAAAGAATTCAGACAAGGAGACCTTCAATTATGCCGATTTTATAGCCGATATTCTCAATCCATTAGCATCCGAAGTACTTCGTTTCAAAAAAACGGAATCTATTGGAGATATTGAGGTTACCTCGGTGATTAATAAAAATGCATCCAACTTCTTTTCAAAAGATGCGTTTAATCCCAACGCTTTTGCTCCAGGTAAAGCGTACGAAATGTCGCAAGACAAAGCCGATTTGGGTAAACTATTGTTTCAGGATCCGTTGCTTTCCAAAAATAATGACCGAAGTTGTGCAACATGTCACGTGCCTGAAAAAGCATTTACGGATGGCATGGCTAAGTCCGTTTCACTACAGGGCGCGCCGCTACCACGAAATACACCTTCTTTGAATTACTCGAGTTTGCAAGCGGCACAATTTTGGGATATGCGCACAGCGGACCTCGAAGGCCAAAGTGCTGATGTCATTACCAATAAAGAAGAAATGCATGGTGATTTAGAAAGTATTCTCAGCAAGATCAATGCGCATCCGGAATATGTTCAACGTTTCAAAAAAATCTACAAGTCCAAAAAACTGGAAACGTGGCAGCTACAAAATGCGCTAGCGAGTTATATTCGATCGTTGCCAACATTTAATTCTAATTTTGACGCTTTTATGCGAGGCAACAATAACGCCATTACATCCAATCAAAAAATGGGTTTTAACCTGTTTGTAGGCAAGGGAAAATGTACCACCTGTCATTTTTTTCCTGTTTTTAATGGTACCATACCGCCCAATTATCTAAAAACGGAACAAGAAATCTTAGGAACTGCAGAAAATGCACGAAATCAGAAATTAAGCAGTGATTTAGGACGAGGTAAATTTCACCAAACCGTGGCCAATTTGCAACATTCATTCAAGACACCGACCGTTAGAAACGTCAACAAAACAGCTCCTTATATGCATAATGGAGGCTATCAAACGCTAGAACAAGTGCTTGATTTTTATAACAAAGGTGGAGGAAAGGGCGTAGGTTTGAAAGTGGATAATCAAACGCTACCTGAAGATCAACTCAATCTTACGAATCAAGAAATTATGCAAATCATCGATTTTATGCGGTCTTTGGATGATAAATAAGCGCAACTCAAAGAATTTGACGGCGTGGTAACGATATTTAGCTATGCGGATATATAAAACCAATCGTTAAAAATGTAACTTTCGGACCTCAAAAGCTACTTATTTTTAAACTTTATTACGGTTTATGAAAAAACACGCCTCATTCCTTCTATTTTTTGTTTTTGCGCTTTCTTTTTCACAGTATAAAATAACGGTGTATGAAGCTGGAGACCGAAAGCCGATGCCCAATGCTACGGTTTCATGCAACAAAGTGCCGATTGGCAAAACAAACGCTTTGGGTGAATTGGACTTCAGAACCAAGTGTAAAATGGTTGAAGTATCAAAATCAGGCTATTATACAGAAGATATCTTGGTTGATAAGCGTATGGAAGCTACTTTAAGTGAAGTTGACAGCCAAACCAGAACCATCGAAACCGTAATTTTAAACGGTAAAAGTGATCCCGAAGCGTTAAAAATTCTCGATTTGGTTAACGCCAATTTCGATAACAATTCGCCTAAAAAACTCGATTCCTATTCTTTTAAATCCTACGAAAAAATATCCTATGACTTTGATGAAGACAGTATTCGTATTTACAATGATTACTTAACAAGAAGGCTTGATTCTCTTGCAAATGCACCGAAAGCGAAGCAAACAGATGAACAAAAAAAGGATTCTCTGGAATGGAATAATGTGAGCAAAATGATGGGGAAGTCGAAAATGTTTCTTTGGGAGAAAGCTCAAGAATACCTATACTCAAAGAAATATGGTGAAAAAATTACCATTTTAGATAACCGCATTTCAGGATTGAAAGAGCCTATCTATGAAATGTTTACCCTTCGATCCAACCGAAACAAAGTGCCTCGAGAAGTAGCGAAAGAAAATCGGAATTTGTATCGGTACTTTCTCTCAGATTCCATCGAGATTGATGGGCGAATGAATTACGTTATCCGTTTTAGACAGGTAGATTACAAGCAAACCATTAATCGCAGAAAATACAACGGCTATCTTTATATTGACAAAGATACATACGCTGTAAAGAAATTGGAAAGTGCTTCTAAAAAGTCAAACGAAGGAACTATTACCAGTATATGGAAGCCAATCGATAATCAATGGTTTTTGATAAAAGAAAATTTTAAATTAAAAGCGGGTAATGTCGCTTTTGGTGCAAAACCTACGGACTCTGTAAATCTGAAAAAGAAATTTGGAATGTACGTATTCTTGACATCCGATTTTTTTGATTTTAAAGTTCCGGCTGATGTCCAAGCAAAAGATTTTAAGGGCTATACCATGGAAGTGCGTAATACCGACGGGAAAACTTTAGATCAGTATCGTATCAATCCACTTTCTGAACGTGAAGAAGATACATATAAGCAAATTGACAGTTTAGGAAAAAAATATAAGGTAGACCAAAAAGCAAGTGTTTTATCCGCATTAGTGAAGGGTAAAGTTCGTGTAGGAAATGTAGATTTTGATGCTGCCCAATTCTTGAAATACAACCTTTACGAAGGGCTACGGATTGGCGTTGGAGCCAAACTGAACGAGCGTTTTAATCGTTATATTTCGCCCGATGCCTATGTAGGTTATGGTTTTAAAGATAAAGCATTTAAGTACGGAGTTGGTGTTGATGTACGTACAACAACCCGAAAAACGTCTTTTTTCAGAGCGGAATATTATGATGATGTCGTAGCTTCTGGAAAATTTAGCGAGAACATGTGGAATTTTAGGATGAAATTGATGAATTCTGGTGTCGACATGAAGAACGATGTTTTCTATGGCTATAAAGGCTTCAAGCTTTCCTATGAAACGGATATTGCCAACTCTTTAACACTTCAGGTTGCCGCTAAAAAAGATCAGGAAAGAGCCTTGTTTGACTATGATTATAAAGGTCTGGGAAGTGAATTTGACAATTTTAGTACTCGAATTTCTTTAAAATATTCGCCACAATCAAAGAATATCATGACGCCTTCGGGAAAATATACGTTTGAGCAAAATTTCCCAGAAGTGTTTTTCAACTATGAAAAAGGGATGAAAACATTCGGTGGTGACTTAGAATACGATCGATTTGATGTACTTTTAGCTCACCAGCTGAAATGGAGTGGTGGTGTAACCGGTTTACGCGCGTACGCTGGTTTGATGCTCGGTGAAGCTCCTATTTGGCATAATTTTCAGCAGAACGGTCTTGGATCGGGCAAGCCAAATTCTTTTAACTTTAATCTGACATCGTATTTGGGATTTGCAACGATGGAAGCGGGGAAATACTACAACGATCGGTTTGCAGGTTTCTACTTAACACACCGAATTCCTTGGTATTTTAAAAGTTTTGGTAAAAACACGTCGAGTTTTGATGTGGTGTATCGAGGAATTATCGGCGATATGAAGAATATGGAAGATCACCAATTTCAGTATGATAAATTGGATCATTTCTACCAGGAAATCGGTCTGGAGTGGAATAATTTTTTGAGTTCGCAATTTAACCTCGGATTTTTCTATCGTGTTGGACATTACCATACGCCAGCCTTCAAAGATAATTTTGCCATCCAATTCAAATTTAAGTTCTTAGGATTTTAAACATTTTGAATAATCGTACAATTTACTTTCTAGCTTCTCTTGTGTTATCGTATGCAAGCATTAAGTGGTATGTTGAGATGGGTGAACGAAAATATTTTATCGTTTTATTCCTCGTTTTTTTCGATTACTGTGTTTACTGGTTTAAATTTGTATTATCACTTACGACCGAATAAGAACGATCTCACCACTTTAGAATACGACAAGGTCGCTTCTTTGATGGAACAGGAAGGGGATTTTCAATATGATTCAACAGGATTTTCCATTCAGAAAACAAAAAGAATTGCTTGGGATGATGTTGAAAAGATTTCTATTTACAAATATGTACGAGTTCATGAACCGCATTTTATCAAAATTCGGTTGGAAGTTAACGATCGAACGGTAGATATTCTAGATAGTGTTTCGGGTTTTCCGAAATTTTATTCGACGATGATGGATTATCTTGGTGTTGCATACTTTGGTGAATGGAAGGAACATTCAAAAGATGAGGTGGTGGTTGTGTACGAAAAAATTCAAGAGACAGAACTAGAGAATACGAAAAAAGACTAAACATTTATAAAATTAAAGGAGTAACCACGTGATTACTCCTTTAATTTTATATTTCTGTACCGCTCTAGTATCTGTAGTACTCCGGCTTGAAAGGTCCTTCTACTGGAACACCGATGTAATCTGCTTGTGCAGGAGAAAGAGTTTCTAACTCAACGCTTAATTTTTTAAGGTGTAAAGCGGCAACTTTCTCATCCAAATGTTTTGGTAACATATACACCTCGTTTCCGTAGGCTTCAGAGTTTGTCCACAATTCGATCTGAGCCAAAGTTTGGTTCGAGAACGAGTTCGACATTACAAATGATGGATGCCCTGTTGCGCAACCTAAGTTTACCAAACGACCTTCCGCCAAGATGATGATTTCTTTACCATCAACATTGTAAATATCTACCTGAGGCTTTACTTCTGTTTTTGTAGAACCGTAGTTTTCGTTCAACCAAGCCATATCGATTTCGTTATCGAAGTGTCCGATGTTACAAACGATGGTTTTATCTTTCATCTTCTTGAAATGCTCAGGTCTCACGATGTTGAAGTTACCAGTAGTTGTAATTACGATATCGGCATTATCTACAACCGTATCTAATCTTTTAACTTCGTAACCATCCATTGCAGCTTGAAGCGCACAAATTGGATCAATTTCTGTAACCGTAACGATAGAACCAGCACCTCTGAATGAAGCTGCTGTACCTTTACCAACGTCTCCATAACCACAAACAACCACTCTTTTACCAGCCAACATCACGTCTGTTGCTCTTCTTACCGCATCTACTGCAGATTCTTTACAACCGTATTTGTTATCGAATTTAGATTTAGTCACCGAATCGTTTACGTTGATTGCAGGCATTACCACAGTTCCGTTTTTCATTCTTTCGTACAATCTGTGAACACCAGTGGTAGTTTCTTCAGAAAGTCCTTTAATATCCTTTGTGAATTCTGGATATTTATCAAAAACCATATTCGTTAAGTCGCCTCCATCATCCAAAATCATGTTCAAAGGTTTTCTATCTTCACCAAAGAATAAGGTTTGCTCAATACACCAATCGAATTCTTCTTCGTTAAGTCCTTTCCAAGCGTAAACAGGGATTCCAGCAGCAGCAATCGCAGCCGCAGCATGATCCTGAGTCGAGAAAATATTACAAGAAGACCAAGTTACTTCAGCACCCAAAGCAACTAAGGTTTCAATTAAAACTGCAGTTTGAATCGTCATGTGAAGACAGCCTGCAATACGAGCACCTTTAAGAGGTTGAGATGGTCCGTATTCTTCACGAATCGCCATTAAACCAGGCATTTCAGCTTCCGCAAGTGT
>JAYRQH010000223.1:0-4008 GCA_041910715.1 Bergeyella sp. | reverse complement strand
GGGCATCAATATTTAATTCATTAAAATACTGATTGATATAAATTGAATTTGGGGTTTCTGAAGCAATCTTTTTTGCAACCTCGTAATACGATCGAGGATCGTCTGCGGGAACTGAAGCAGGGCATACATAAACTATAGCACCTAATGCCTTCAAATACGATATTTTTTCGGGCTTGGTTTTGTCGCTAACAGCTAAAATACACTTATATCCTTTTAATATGGAAACCATGGCAATTGAGAAACCCGTGTTTCCTGAAGTTGTTTCTACGATAACAGAATTGGCATTAAGAAGGCCTTTTTTCTCGGCATTCTCAATTATGTGAAGTGCAATTCGGTCTTTTGTTGAATGCCCTGGATTAAAACATTCCAACTTCGCATATACTTCTGCCGGAATGGACTCGGTAACCGAATTTAGCTTTACTAATGGCGTGTTACCTATTAATCCAAGAATATTATTGTAAACATTCTTCATCTTTATTTCTAACTCTTAAAACGACTGCAAAAGTATGAAATTTTTCAGTTCGATTTGTAACTATTCATAATTAATTCGATATGTACCGATTTATATCACCAATCGTGATCCTTTTTTTTGGAGTAAATTTTTCCGTACCAAATTTTTTATAAAACTCCTTTTAACTGATTATAAAGTGTTATTTTTGGCGTCAAAAGTTTTAAATTTATGAAAGACTGGACTTTCAAGAAGTGGAATACGATCTTAGGTTGGGTGGTTTTTGCCATTTCATTTATTGTATATCTCTCCACCATTGAGCACAATTTTAGTTTTTGGGATACTGGGGAGTACATTTCTTCGGCCGTAAAGTTAGAAGTAACGCACGCACCTGGTGCCGCATTGTTTCAATTGGTAGGTGCTGTTGCCGCTATGTTAGCTTTCGGAGATGGACAAAAGTACGGTCTTATCATTAATGCATTATCCGCGCTTTGCAGTGCATTTACTATTTTGTTTTTGTTTTGGATTATTACACATCTTGTAAAATCGATTTACATCAACATCAAAAAGAATCTTTCTAAAACGGATGAATGGGCGATATTTTTTGCTGGAGCAATAGGTTCTTTATGTTTTACATTTTCAGATACCTTTTGGTATTCTGCTGTGGAAGGTGAAGTGTATTCCATGGCAACTATGTTTATTGCACTCTTGGTTTGGTTAATAACCAAATACGAAGACGAATTCCATACGCCGTATAATGAGCGCTGGATTATCCTTATATTCTTCTTAGTTGGGCTTTCGGTAGGCGTTCACATGATGTGTATGTTGGCAATTCCAGCAGTTTGTCTAATTTTCTACACGAAAAACTATGAATTTTCTTGGAAATCCTTTCTCTATGCAAATCTGGTTACGCTTCTTATCTTAGCTTTAGTTTTCAAATTTATCTTCCCACTAATTATGTCGTTATTTGGGAAACTGGAAATCTTTGCTGTAAATGGTATTGGTTTACCATTTAACTCAGGAACCATATTGGCTTTTTTAATTCTTCTTGCTGTTTGTTATTTCGGATTGAAACGAGCGCGAAAAACAGGTAAAAGAATGTATCAAACCATTGCGTTATCGCTCATCTTTATGATGATTGGTTTCTCATGCTGGTTGGTAATTCCAATCCGTGCGAATGCCAATCCACCGATGAACTTAAATAATCCAGACAACGCCATCGGGATGCTCGATTACTACAACCGGGAACAATACGGCGACTGGCCAACAACATACGGACAAAACTATACCGCTCATTTGGATAACAATGGTATCGAAAGAAATGCTGATGGAAGTTATAAAACTCAGAAAGATGACGGTTTGCTAAAATTCGGTGATATCTATGAAAAAGACGAACAAACGGGTGAATACCGTAAAGTAGGAGAGCGTTTCAGTTATGTGTACAACAAAGCGCATGTGAGTTTTATGCCACGAATGTTCAACGAGGACAAACAAGTAATGGCAAACTACATTTCGATGTATGGTCCACCAGATTTCACCTTCAATTATGGTAATACAGAGCTGGCAGATAATCCTCAGGCTCAGGAAGTTTTTGATCAGTTACGAAAAAAATACGAGGACAGGACTATTACCATAGATGATTATTTAGAAGCAAAAAAATACGATCTTATTAATGTACAAAGACCTTCTTTTGCGCAGAACTTAGATTATTTCATCACGTTCCAAAATGGCTATTATTTTGTGCGCTATCTAATGTGGAATTTCGTAGGTAGACAAAATGATTTGGAAGGTCAGAATGAAAACACACGCGGAAACTGGATTTCGGGAATTCCTTTCGTGGACAATGCTTTGTGGGGAAATCAGAAAGATATGCCTGCCATGTACTCCAACGAAAGTACCGTGAAATTTTTCTTTTTGCCACTCATTCTTGGTTTAATTGGTTTGTATTTTCAAGCGAACCGCGATTTCGGAAGATTTTACGCCATATTGTCGTTATTTATCATCACGAGTGTCGGGATTATATTTTATACAGGGGTGAAACCTTTTGAACCACGGGAACGAGATTATGCCATGGTGGGATCCTTCTTTGCTTTTGCCATTTGGATCGGCCTCGGTGCGGGCTGCATCTTGTATTATCTTCAAACAAAAGTGAAGAAGAATAGCGCTGTCCTTATTGGAGGTATTGCGTTGTTTGCCGTTCCTTTGATGATGGGCTTCCAGAACTACAATGTTCATGACCGAAGTGGTCGTTATGCTGCCTACGATTACTCGTACTCGGTATTAAAATCACTGAATAAAAACAATATTTTATTTGTCTACG
The DNA here is from genome assembly GCA_041910715.1 of Bergeyella sp. Lineage (GTDB taxonomy): Bacteria > Bacteroidota > Bacteroidia > Flavobacteriales > Weeksellaceae > JAFAFC01. The sequence continues at coordinate 1,240 of JAYRQH010000223.1, read as the reverse complement.
GTGACAATGACACCTATCCAGTTTGGGCGATTCAAGAAACCGAAAATTTCCGAGATGATATTAAAGTGGTGAACTTTACTTTAGCTTCTACGCCTTGGTATTTGGATCAAATCAAGAGACAGACCTACACTGCACCGCCAGTTCCCTCTACATTAGAGCATAAAGACTATCGTGACGGAACCAATGACCAAGTTTATGTTTTCACGAAATCCGATTGGGAAGGTTTATTTGGATCATTAAAAGAACGAGGTCTGCCTGAAAATTCGTTCTCATCGTTTAGAAAGTATTTAACAACCGATTCCATGTCCATCAAAGACGCCGTGAATTTCTTAAAAATAAAATCAACAGAAAAAGATGATATTTTAAAAATGCTTTTTGGTGAAGATAAATACGAACGTTTTAATTTCTTACCAACCAACAAGTTTGTTATTCCGGTAAACAAGGCTAATGCGGTGCAATCAGGTATTATCAAAGCCAAAGATGCTCCTCTTGCAGTGAATGAAATCACCGTGACCTACCGAAGACAAAGTATGTTTAAAAACAACTTGATCTTGATGGATATTTTAGCGAATTTTGATTGGAAACGACCAATTAATTTCTCTACGGGTGGCGTATATGATGACGAAAATATCTTCTATCTGAATAATTATTTGCAGTTTGATGGATTCAGTTATCGTTTAGTTCCTATCGAAACGAAAGAAAAAGAAAGCGGTGAAATGGGAAGAGTTGATGGAGATGACTTATACCGCATCGTAAAGAACTACCGTTGGGGTAATTTTAAAGATTTAAGTGTTCATTTTGATGAAACATGCACGCAAAATATCGTAAGCTACAGAAGCTCGGTAAGTCGGGCTGCGGATGCTTTAGCTTTAAGTGGGCAAAAAGCAAAAGCTGTGGAATTGCTGGATCTTGCCAATCGTGAAATCCCAATCTCGAAATACAACGATGCTCGATCCCTTAGCTCAATGGTGTACGCCTATATTATCGCGGGTCAGGAGCAAAAAGGATTGAAATTAGCTGACGATCTTAAGAAAGGTACGTTTAGAGAATACGATTATTACAGCAGTTTATCAAAAGACGAGCAACGTTTTGCCGGTCGACTATTGCGATCGAAACCTTTCGAGTATTCCCTAATTGTAAGTTCTGTGGTGGATGCGTATATGAAACTAGGCCAAAAAGACAAAGCCTACCAATACATCGTTTCATCCATTGAGCCTATTGATAAACGCTACAATGAATT
>JAYRQH010000222.1:0-6384 GCA_041910715.1 Bergeyella sp. | reverse complement strand
TGAATAATTTTAGGAATAAATTCTTTCCCAACACCACTTTCACCCATTACCAAGACCGAAATATCCGTTGGCGCTACCTGAACTGCCTTTTCTAATGCACGATTCAAAGCTGGAAAATTTCCAATAATTCCGAATCGGTTTTTTATCGATTGTAAATCTGCCATAATTAAAAATATAGAAAAGAAGTTTAAACTGTTTTTCCAATTAGAGTTCCTCGTGTACTTGAGTCTACAAAAACATTCACCAAATCGCCAAGTTGCTGTCCATCTACCTTATCAAAAACAACCACGGCATTCTGAGAATTTCTTCCTTTCCATTGGTTTTTATTCTTTTTACTTTCACCTTCGATAAGAACTTCGTGAATGCGTCCCACATACGATTTCATGCGTTTTGTTGACAATTCGCCTTGAAGGTCGATTACTTCTTGCAGTCTTTTTTTCTTCACTTCTTCAGGAACATCATCCTCCATTTTCTTATGGGCTGGAGTTCCCGGTCTTTCGGAATACGCGAACATATAACCATAATCATACTCCACTTCCTTCATTAGAGACAAGGTATCTTGATGATCTTGTTCTGTTTCGCCACAAAAACCAATAATCATGTCTTGTGAAAATGCAATTTCTGGAACGATGCGTTTTGCTTCGGCAATTAAATCGAGGTATTCTTCTCGTGTATGCTGTCTGTTCATCGCTTTTAGCATCGCATTGCTACCGCTTTGCACGGGCAAATGAACGTATTTGCAGATGTTATGATGCTTTGCAATCATATGGAAAACCTCCAAACTCATATCTTGGGGATTGGATGTTGCAAATCTAATTCTCATATTGGGGACAGCTACGGCAACCATTTCGAGCAATTGAGCAAAATCAACTGCGGTGGCCTTCTGCATATCGCTGGCTTTTGCAAAGTCTTTTTTGGGTCCGCCTCCGTACCACAGATACGAATCCACATTTTGGCCTAAAAGCGTAATTTCTTTGTAACCTTGATTCCACAAATCCAAACATTCATCAATAATTGAATGCGGGTCGCGACTTCTCTCCCGACCTCTCGTAAAAGGAACCACACAGAAAGTACACATATTATCGCATCCTCGAGTGATGGTAACAAATGCCGAAACGCCATTCCCACTCAAACGAACTGGATTAATATCTGCGTAGGTTTCTTCCTTCGAAAGAATTACGTTGATGGCATCTTGACCTTCCTCCGTTTCCTTCAAAAGGTTTGGAAGATCACGATAAGCATCGGGACCTACGACCAAATCTACCAAATGTTCTTCTTCTAAAAATTTGGTTTTAAGACGCTCGGCCATACAACCAAGAACGCCAACCGTAAGATTGGGCTTATTTTTCTTTTGATTTTTAAACTGTGACAAACGCATACGAACGGTTTGTTCTGCCTTTTCGCGTATTGAACACGTATTGAGCAAAATTAAATCCGCTTCCTCTACGTTCGTTGTGGTATTATAACCCTCGTTATTAAGAATGGAAGCGACAATTTCAGAATCTGAAAAATTCATTTGGCATCCGTAACTTTCCAAAAATAATTTTTTGGTGTTTTCAGGCTTTTCCTCAATGGCGTACGCTTCTCCTTGTTTGGTTTCGTCTATGTATTTTTCTTGCACTATCTCCAATTTGAGATTTAAAACGTAAGATTTGATGCGCAACTGCCAATGCCAATTTACACCTCAAATTTTAAAATTTAAATCAGTTAAGTTCGCAAAGATAAAGAAAAATCGTGACAGAATGGCAGAAAAATTAAAATGAGTTTTATAACAATGGATGTCTTTGTTCACAGTAAAAATTCCTAAAACCAATAAGGTTTATGCGAAATTATCGATCGATAACATCTGTTCTAAAATCAATTTTCATTCGAAGTTTGGAATCTATTGGTTCTCCATCGCACGTTGCAGGCTTCCATGATTCAGAAATTCGTCTCACAATAAATTGCATGTCTTTATAAAATAATGCGGCATTGGCTACATTAGGTTTTATTTCAAATGTTTTTAAAACGCCTTTTGTGTCAATTGTAAATTCAAAACTAAAAGTACCGTTTATAGCATATACATCATGATCCAAATAGGAAATCATATTTTGTGCAAGAAGCTCTTTAAATTTCTGTTCGCCACCCGTAAACTCAGCATATGTTGGATTGCTACATTTTATCCTATAAAACTCGAAAGGACGGTTCGTGGTATAGCGAATTTTTGCACTTCCGAATTCATTAAAGCTATCGCTGTCGTCAAACTCTTCCAAAAGAAACTGCGCATTAACTAAAGAAGTGAAACATAGAAAAAAGAGACCGAAAAATTTCATGTAAAAATTAATAGTAAAAATACAAAAAAACTTGCTTTTCTAAAAGCAAGTTTTTCTCATCTATTATAAAACTTCAATCTGATTCTTCAGCAAATCATCGAAGGTATCTCGTTTTCTAATAAGATGCGCTTTACCATCCATGAATAAAACTTCGGCGGGCTTAAGTCTTGAATTGAAATTGGAACTCATCTCGAAGCCATAGGCTCCTGCATTGCGAAACACCAATAAATCACCCTCGCGTACTTCGCGGATTTTTCGATCCCAAGCAAATGTATCGGTTTCGCAAATATTCCCTACGACAGTATAAATACGCTCGGTACCTTTTGGGTTTGAAATATTCTCTATAATATGATACGAATCGTAAAACATGGGACGAATTAAGTGGTTAAACCCAGAGTTAACACCAACAAAAACAGTTGCAGTGGTTTGCTTAATGACGTTCGCTTTCACAACTAGATTTCCGCTTTTGCTCACTAAGAATTTTCCTGGCTCAAACCAAAGTTCAAAATTCTTTCCACTTTCCTTAGAATACTCTGCTAAAGCTTTTTCCACTTTTTTGCCTAAGGATTTCACATCGGTTTCCATCTCACCGTCTTGGTACGGCACTTTGAATCCTGAACCCATATCCAAATACTTTAGATTTGGGAAATGCTCGGCCAACTCAAACATAATTTCTAAACCTTGCAAGAAAACGTCGGTATCTTTAATTTCACTTCCTGTGTGCATGTGAAGACCCTCAACATTAACACCCGTAGACTTCATAATACGCTCAATATGACGTAATTGATGTATCGAGATACCAAATTTAGAATCAATATGTCCAGTAGAAATTTTATAATTACCGCCTGCAAAAATATGCGGATTAATACGAACAAATATAGGATACTTGTTGCCGTACTTATTTCCGAATTGCTCTAAAATAGAGATATTATCGATATTAATATGCACTTTGTGCTCCATCGCTTCCTCAATCTCCGCCAAATCAACACAATTGGGAGTAAACAAAATGCGATCGGAGGAAAAACCAGCTTTTAGACCGAGCTTCACTTCATTAATAGAAACACAATCCAGATTTGCTCCCAAGCTCTTGACGTATTTCAGAATATTAATATTGGTAAGTGCTTTTGCAGCATAAAAAAATCTTGTTTTCTTTGTAAAAGAAGATGTAAGCTTTTCGTATTGATCTTTAATACTTGCAACATCATAAACGTACACCGGAGTTCCAAACTCATCGGCGATTTTCAAAAGATCTTTGTCGGTCATTGTCTGGTATTTAAAGTAAATTCCTTAAACTCTTTCTGTTAAGGCAGGTGCAAATGTAGAAAAAAAACAGACTTATTCGGTTGGTAAAGGACGAATTTCGAAATCATTTTTCAGTAATCCTATCTTCAAATCATGAATTAGATCGATATTTGATCCAGAGATTGGTACTTTTAGTTGATTTATTTTCTTCAAGTCCTGAAGTTGTGTATGATATTCGTAAAAGCCAAATCCTGTTGGTTTTCCTTTTTCCAGTATTATGAAGGTTTTTTCAGCAAGCGTTCTCCCTGGCAGAGACCAGAGTTCATTGCGACCTTTCATACTAATAATTGCTTCTAATTCCTGAACGTCTCGCAGCTTCTCTTGATTCGTGATATAGTGCAGGGCTTTTCGAGCTTGAGTTATGGATTTGAATTTTAGAATCGGTTCCTGATCCTTATTAATTGCTAATTTTTCAACAACATATTTATTCTTCCGATAAAATAGACCAATTGGATATTTTTCTATTTTGCGGATGCCTTTGGATTTTATTAGTAATTTCGCAACAATGGCATTACCCGCTAGATCATAATGAATTTGTTCGCATTGCTTCTGAACACTCTCCCAACGATTTGATTTTGAGTTAAAAAGCTTCTTTGCAGACTTGTTAATGTCATCCACAAAGTCGGAGTACAGAATTGCACCTTTTTCATCCTGAAAATAGATCAAACCTTTTTCATTGGGAAGATCTTGCGTAAGTTCTTTCACCTTGTTAATGTAGGTTCGCGCGTTGGTTTCATCGTATTGCTTCTGAATGATGTCGTTTTCTGAATCTTTGTTAAGTAACAATTTAAACAAATCCAAAGTGGCGCGAGCATCCCCACTCGCACGATGTGCTTCCAGCAATGGAATACCTACCGACTTTACCAGTTTACCCAAAGAATAGCTTTCGGCATCCGGCAGAAGTTTCTTAGCTAATGGAATAGTGTCTAATGTATTGATTTTAAATTGATAACCTAATTTTTTAAATTCTTGACGAAGCATTCGGTAATCAAAATCAATATTGTGACCAACGAGCGTTGTTCCTTCCGTGATTTCCACAATTCTTTTCGCTATTTCATGGAATTTGGGCGCCGTTTTCACCATTTTAGGTGAAATTCCTGTTAATTTTTGTACAAAAGGAGTGATGTCCGATTCCGGATTCACCAATGACATAAACTGGTCGACAATTTCATGACCGTCAAACTTAAAAATAGCAATATCGATGATGCTTTCTTGTCGGTATCCCGCACCATTACCCTCTATGTCGACAATACTGTACATATATTTAATTTTCTATCTTCTCTTTTTTAATCCTAACATACCCAAAATGGCCTTTGCACCTTCACGCATTAGCGTATTGGTAAAGGTTCGGCCGGCACTACTTTTCATCACGGTTTCAAACATTCCTGGTTCTTCCTTCACTGGTTTTACTTTTTCTTTTGGTACTGCAGCAACGGTGGTTTGCATTCGATCAGAAAGTATCTCGTAGGCCGATTCTTTATTCAAAGATTCCTCATATTTAGCTACCAAAGCCGAATTTTTTGTTAATTCTGTTACCTCAGTTGGTGACAGAACATCCATCCGTGATTCTGGTGAAATAAGGTACGTATGCACTAAGGGCGTCGGAATTCCTTTTTCGTCCAGAGCCGTTACAAAAGCCTCGCCGATTCCCAGATTCTGAATTAAATTGGCAGCATCATAAAACTCGGTAATAGGATAATTTTCTACCGCTTTGGTGATTTCTTTGCGGTCTTTTGCGGTAAATCCACGAAGTGCATGCTGGATTTTTAAACCCAATTGCGATAATACATTTTCTGGTACATCACCCGGAATTTGTGTAATAAAGTAAATACCAACGCCTTTGGAGCGGATGAGTTTCACCATGGTCTCAATTTGCGATAACAATGCTTTTGAGGCTTCGTTAAAAATCAAGTGTGCTTCATCGATGAATAAAACCAATTTGGGTTTACCAGAATCTCCTTCTTCAGGAAAGGTCATATATATTTCCGCAAAAAGCGACAACATAAATGTTGAAAATAACTGAGGTTGATTTTGAATATCACCAACCCGAAGAATATTTACTACACCTTTTCCATCGCGGTTTTTCACTAAGTCTTCTACATCAAAACTAGGCTCACCAAATAAAGTTGAGGCTCCCTGTTGCTCCAAAGCAACGATCGAACGAAGAATGGCACCTAGTGACGCCGGAGAAATTGATCCGTAGTTGGTCGCCAAATCTGCTTTTCCTTCTTTAGAGTCGGTCACATACTGTAAAACTTTCTTTAGATCATCCAAATCAATTAAAGGCAGACCTTTATCATCACAATATTTAAATACGATGGACATAATACTGCTTTGAGTATCGTTCAGTCCCAAAATTTTACTTAATAAAACCGGTCCAAATTCGGTTACGGTTGCTCTAAGTTTTACACCTTCTTCTCCCGAAATAGACATTAATTCTACAGGAAACGCTTGCGGCTCAAATGGCAATTCTGTTTTTGCGTAACGCTCATCAATAATGGTGTTACGACTGCCCGGTTCTGCAATTCCAGAAAAATCCCCTTTAATATCAAGAACGAGCGATGGAATACCGGCGTGTGAAAGCTGTTCAACAAAAACTTGTATGGTTTTGGTTTTACCCGTTCCCGTTGCTCCAGCTATCAAACCATGACGGTTAATAGTCTTCAATGGTATGCTCACATTAACCTCCTTCACCACCTCTCCATCTAAAATTCCTTTCCCTAGGATTATACTTTCCCCTTTCGGTGTGTACCGAGCGTTTAAGTCAGTA
>JAYRQH010000221.1:0-10304 GCA_041910715.1 Bergeyella sp. | reverse complement strand
TTGCTCTACGAGAAAAACTTCGGAATGTGCCTGTGTTAGGAAAGATCGTTGGTATAATTGATGGCATTTTAACAGGTTTACTATCTATTTTCAAATTACAGAAAAAAGGTAAATTTATTTTGTTAACCGTCCTTATCTGGGTTTGCTATTACTTTGCTGCGTATTTGGTTTGTTTTTCATTACCAGAAACTGCCGACTTTGGTTTTGCGGATGGATTTTTTATATTGGTAGTAGGAACATTGGGAATGATCATTCCTGCGAGTGGCGGTATTGGCGCTTTTAATTTGGCTATGAAATTCGGTTTTATGGCACTTTTTATTTCAATGGGGAAAGATGGTGATTTAGGTGGTGAAGTGGGCTTAATCTACTCGTTTATCTCATTACCATTGCAGATTTGCATTATGTTGGTGATGGGGCTTATTTCTATTCCGATGTTAGCAAAAGCAAGAAAATTCTAAAAAAATTACGCTAGTGATCAATTGCGCGACAACCTGATTTCGCTCGATCTACTTTAACACTAGTTTAAATAAAATTTTAAACTCGAAAACTGATCAAGAATTAGTTGGGTAAGAATGCAAATATTGCGTGTAATTTTTAATTTTGAATAAAAAACTGACTTCAAAAGACTATCTTTGTATTTGTCGCAAATGACTAAAGTTCAACAAGGATGCGTCCTAAAATATCTAAAAAATGACAATAGACAACAATCAAGTAGTAGCGTTAAGTTACACGTTAAACACAATTGAAGAAAACGGTGAAAAGGTTTTGGTAGAAGAAACTACTAGCGAAAATCCACTTACTTTTTTATATGGTGTTGGAATGATGATTCCAAAATTTGAAAATGAAATCAAAGGCTTAACTGTAGGTGATAAAAAATCATTCACGATTTCACCTTCTGAAGCGTATGGTGAAAGACAGGATGATGCAATTGCTCAGTTGCCTGTTGATATGTTTCAAGAGTCGGGTATGCCACCAGTTGGTGCAATTTTGCCATTATCAGACAATCAAGGTAACAATTTTCAAGCGGTTGTGGTAGAAGTAACTCCAGAAGTAGTAGTTGCTGACCTTAACCACCCAATGGCTGGAAAAACATTAAATTTTGATGTTGAGATTTTGAGCAATCGTCCAGCAACGGAAGAAGAACTTGCTCACGGTCACGCTCACGGTGCTGACGGAACAGAAGCTCACTAAAAAAGTCAGATCTTTTTCTGAATAATGTATAGAATCGGGCGCCAAACTTCGTTTGGCGCCCGATTTTTTTCTATTTTATATAAGGAAGCAATATTGCTTCCATGATATCATACCCTTCCTTGTTAGGGTGTACTTCGTCCCCAGAATACTTTGGTGGTAGGCCATTTCGGGAATCTTTCATCACTGCGTGATATTCAATAAAGGGTATTTTATTTTTCACCGCATACGCTTTTAAAATTTTATTTAGTTCCAGTACTTTATTCGCAGGCTCAATTCCCGGTTTCCATGAGAACGAGTAGGCGGGTAGTAAGGAGCTCATCGTGACGTCGATGTGGTGGAAGCGCGCAAGCTCCACCATGGAGAAAATATTATCAGCAATATGCTCAAGTGTAATCGGGCCTGTATTTTCAGCGATATCATTAGCTCCAGCTAGAATAACCACACGTTTTGGTTTCAGATTGAGCACATCTTGACGAAAACGTAGCAACATCTGAGACGTAGTTTGCCCGCTAATCCCACGATTGATAATCTGATGCTGTTGGAAAAATGATGGATTATTCGACTTCCAAAATTCGGTGATTGAATCACCAAAAAGTATCGTTTTTACAGGTTTTTTAGATCTTTTCAGCTCTGTGTTGGCTACTTCATACTTCTTGTAATTGGCAAAATCTTGTGCATTCATGAGTAATACTGTAGTTATAGTCAAAAATGTGAATAGTTTTTTCATATCGAATTAATTTTGTTTATTTATCAAACTCCCCTTTTCCTCATCTTTTACCACCGTTAAAGCCATTGGGATGCGTTCTTTGAGCTCTTCTACGTGTGAAATGATGCCTACAATTCGGTTTTCTTTTTGGAGGTTCATCAGCGTTTCGAACACGATGTTTACTGATTCTGTATCCTGAGTGCCGAAACCTTCATCGATGAAGAAGAAATTTTTCTCCGCTTGCGCATTCGACTGTACAGATTCTGCCAATGCCAACGCCAAACTCAACGAAACTTGAAACGCCTGCCCGCCAGAAAGGGTTTTCACGCTTCGGCTGCGGCCTTCATTCAGGTAATCAACAATTTCAAAGTCGTTGCTGTCATTCAGTTGCAAACTCAGTTGATTTCGCGTCATGCGGTGAAATCGAACGTTGGCATGGTCACACAACTGGCGAAGATAAATTGAAGAAACATACTGCACAAAACCCGCTCTCTTAAAGAGATTGAACATGGTTTTTAAATTTTCAGCACGTTTCGAAAGTGCCGCTTGTTCCTTTAACAAATCTTCTTTTTTCTTGAATTCCAGTTCCAAACGAGCTATTTCCGATGCAAGCTGGATAGCCAATTTATTGGCTTCTGATAGTTCAGATTCTTTGGTTTTAAACAGATTTTCAGTCTCGGAAAATTGGTTTTCATCAAAGGAAAAATCCTTCAGTTTTTCTTTCAATTCTGAAATGCTGTTTTTTAAAGTTTCAAATTGAATTTTAAAAGTTTGAATTTCTTGTTGAATATTTTGCTCGTCTAAATTTTGATTCAAAATTTCTACAACTGCTACAATGTCTGTAAATTCTGATTTTTCTAAATTCTCATTCAGCTGATTTTGAATTTTCTCCAATTGCCAATTTAAATCAGAGACTTGTTTTTGAAATTGTTCTCGCTTCGTGTTTTCAGAGGATAATTTGACATGAACTTCTTGAATTTCCGAATTAAGATGATTCCAAACTCTTTCTGTATTTTGGTTTTCTTGTTTTAAATTTTCAAGTTGCAATTGAATTTCAGAGTCCGTTTTTTCAGAATAATCGTTTGGATTTAATTCTTTTAAAAGCGCTTTGTTATTCTCAATTTTAGTTTTGAATTCTAAATTCTCATTCGATATTTCCAGAAAACGTTGATGGGCTTTTTCTAATTTTTTCCGAATGGAATCCAGTTCTGTTCGCGAATTTTCAAGCTCTTTATCCTTTGTTTTCAATTGAAGTTCCTTGTTTTGATTTTCTAATTTTCGATTCTGAAAGTCACCAAAATTGTCTTTTGAAAAATCTTTCCAAATGAAGGTTTTTTCCAAATCCAAAATTTGACTTTCTATGGTTTCAATCGAATTTTGAAGTAGTTTTCCTTGTTGCGAAATCAAAGCTTTCTCTTGTTGAAATCCTTCGGCTTCCTTGGCTTTTTGTTCTAAACTTTCCAAATTTGCGTTCAAATTCAAGAATTTTTCTTCCAAAACTTTCAAATCATTGCTCACATCTTCAAAAACCGCAACCGATGGATGATGCTCCGATCCGCACAAAGGGCAAGCTTTTCCATCTTGTAATTCCGTGGAATAATGCGAAAGTTGACGCGAAACTTCCAACGTGTTTTTCTGTTTTTGAAACTCCTCTTTTTCAGTTTTCAAATTTAAAATTTCTTCCGAAAGCTTTTCTAACACTAGATTTTTTAATTTCTCATCAAGATGTTCAATCGATTTTTTAGTTGATTCAATATTATTTTTTTCCTTAACTAAATTGTCATTAAAATTTTTATTTTTTGAAAACCATTCTCCAACTTCAATCAATGTGGCTGACGAAATCAATTTCGATTTTATTTCAGATATTTCCTGCTCTTGCTCTTGAATTTTCGTGACAGTTTTTTCCTCTTTTGTTTTAAATTCTTTTACAAATTTCTCACCTTCAATGGTGTTTTCCTCATTTTTTGCAAGTTTGGATTCATCTGATTTTATGTAAAAAAGTAGTTCTAAATCTTGCTCAAGAATTTTTTGTTTTGGTAAAGCATCAAATTTTTGTTGAAGTTCTTTTTTGGAATTTTCTAGTAGATCAGAATTATCTCGCAACGATTTCCAATTTTCGTTCACCAATTTTAATTCCTCTTCCATAGACTTTAGAAGATTCAGATTTCTGTTTCTTTCCTTTAAATCGTCGTTAAATACTCGAACTATAGATTGGTAAAGCTTTAATTGATTTTCTTTTGCATCAATTGTTTCCTTATTTTTTTCTAATTCCGAAAAATCAGTTTCCTTTTTATAAAGCAATTCGAAATCTGCTTTGAGGGTTTTTAATCGCTGGAATTTTTCATTAACTGTATTAAACTCATTCTGAATTGTACCGCACTTTTCTTTTTGTTCTTGCAGCTGAGTTTTTAATGCTAAAATTCCTTCCTCAGAAACCATTTCAAAGCCGGATAATTTCCCTTCCAAGTGATCGAGATCTGTTTGATTTTTCTTATTCAAAACCGAAATTTTATCCTGCAAATCGAAGCGCTGAAGCTGAAAAATATCCTTCATCATATCCGTTCTTTCTTTGGCTCCCAACTCCAAAAATTCCTTAAACTGACCTTGTGGAATGATAATCGTCCTCTTGAAATTGCTATAATTCAACCCAATAATTTGCTCTGCATTACTGTGTTCCAACGGTTCCCATCCTTCATTTTTGAACTCATAAAAAATCACTGACGAAGGTTTGACGTCTTCGAAATTTTTAGAATTCCTTTTGTATTCGCGCGTTGCACGAAATAATTTGTTTTCGTGATTCAAGAAATCAAACTCAATATAGGATCGGTTAGATTTAAGATTCATCATGTTGTAGGCTCTTTTGTCCCGCGAATTCAGACGTTCGGTTTCGCCATACAAAGCAAAAGAAATGGCTTCTAAAATAGAGGATTTCCCAGAACCCACCGCACCAAAAATACCGAAAAGACCAGCATCCGTGAGTGCCGAAAAGTCGATGGTTTGGCGGTTTTGATAAGAATAAAGGCCTTCTATGGTGAGTTTTTGTGGAATCATTTTTTGTTTTTTATGTTCTCGATACGCTACGCTACTCGAACTGACGTATGTTATTTTCTATCGTTTATTTTTATCAATTCAAGTTGATCTTAAAAATGAATTGGTAACTGCATATCACACTCATCGATACATTTTGCTTCGCACAATACTCGAGGTGAGGTGGATTTTAAACAATTTTAAAGTATTTCTTTTAAAATATCCATTAAATCTTGGTTGGGTACCTGATTATTATTTTTGGATTTAAAATAATCAATAAAAAGCGGTTCCAAATCTTGAGTGATGTCAATTTCCTTTAGCGTATTGTTTTGACTATCTATATTTTTAACTTTAGGAATTAAGTAAATAATCCCATCGTGCGATTGATAGATGCGTTTCCGATCTTCTGCTTTAATATATGAATCAGATTCGATGGTCAACTCAACCAAGGTGTTTGGGTTTTCAGTGAGCCACTCAATACATTCATGAACATCATCAAATGATTTGCGTACCAATTGACGACCCGATTTTAATTCAATTTTTTCTATAGAAACTGCTTCGTTTGGTTGCAAGTCAATAATCGAAACCGACTTCATTTGTCCAGCCTCAGAAAAACTGTACGCCAGTGGTGATGAACTATAGACAACGGGATTTTCTGCTATTCCAATATTTCTAGCGCCATGCAAATGTCCCAAAGCGGTGTACTGAATTTGGGGAGGAATAGCGTCTGAGAAAACAAGATCGGCATTCCCTATTTTGATGGGCTTTTCTCCCTCAGGCTCGTCCAGAAGCGGAGCGCCACGTTTGTTCATGTACAAGTGGGTTACCAAAATATTCACTCCATTTGCATCACAAAATTTATCGGCTAGGGTCTTCCAATGATCATTCAAAATATCGTTAAGTGCTTTTTCTTTATCCTCTCCAAAATACTGTTTCAAACGAATTTCGTTGGCGTAAGGCGTATGAATAATGCGGATTGGATAATCATAATTTTTCATTTCAAGTTCAAAAAAACCTGCTTCAGATTTTGTAATTTTAAAATCTTCAAGTTCAAAAGTCTGAATTTTTGCTTGTGGATGGCCGATGAGGATTATACCGCTCGCTCGCGCTAGTGGATCGGGAGCATCAATCAAACTCGGTGAGTCGTGGTTGCCCGCAATGGCGATAATGGGACGTTTCCCGTGATGGGAAAGTCGTTTCAATGTTTTATAAAACAATTCTACAGCTTCCACACTGGGATTAAAATTATCAAACAAATCACCCGCAATCAATACCAAATCAACCGCCTGCTCATCTGCAATGGCAACGATTTCGTCCATGACCTGAATTTGCTCTTCCATGCGCGAAAAGCGGTCCAAACGTTTTCCCAAATGCCAATCGGCCGTGTGTAAAATCTTCATGAATTGGTTTCGTTATTTTCTTTGGCTTTAAATTCTTCGCGAATCTGCTTCAATCGGGATTTTCTTTCGATTTCAGCATTCTGCAATTTCCGCTTCTTTTGGTCAATCTTCTTTTTATGATTTTTTCTGTTGGCTTCGTTATTTTTGCTCATTCTTTTGAGACTATTTTGTGAAGCTAAGATAGTGAAGTTTAAGATGAAATTTATTGCGAAATACCATAAACTAATCTTTTCGTTTTAGTATTTTTACAAAAAAATAATGGGCCAAAGTTCTAAAGATCCACTTCATGGAAAACGCTTAGACACTATTTTAGAAGAGCTTTTGGAATTCTACAAGGGTTATGGGGAATTGGGAAAGCAAATTAACATCAAATGTTTTACGGGTGAGAATCCGAGTGTTTCGTCATCTCTAAAATTTCTTAGAAAAACGCCATGGGCACGCACAAAAGTGGAAAGTTTGTACCTGTATGTTCTGAGACAGAAAAAGAAAAAATCGTAAATATCTAATTCAATCTGAAATCTAAAATTTCATTTGTGTCCGAGCATTATCTCAAAAAAATAGACCGTGTTACAGCCATTTTAACGCACTTGCAGAGCAAACCTTTGGTGCGGGCTCAGGATTTGGCTGCAAAGTTCGAAGTGTCGCTGCGAACAATTTACAGAGATATCAAAACTTTGGAAAACGCAGGTATTCCGATAGTTGGAGAAGCAGGAAATGGCTATTCTTTAATGGAGGGTTACAAACTTCCGCCTGTCATATTTACCAAAGACGAGGTGTTGAGTTTTATTACGGCTGAGAAATTAATGCAAAAATTTTCGCATCACAGTTTGGGGACGCATTACGAGTCGGCAATGGAAAAGCTGAAATCGGTTCTTCGTAATTCGGATCGAAATATGATTCAGAATGTAGAAAACCAAATTGGTATTTTTAATTATTCAGATCGAACACAGGATCCAATTAAGAATTCGTTACCGTTAATTTTGGAAAGCATCTCAGAAAAACGTCAACTCAAAATTAAGTATCAAAATCTACGTGGTGATTATACGGAGCGCATTATCGAAGCTGTTGGAATTTTTCTTGAGTTTAATTATTGGTATGTGATGGCATTTTGCATCATGAGAAACGATTTTAGACAGTTTCGTGTGGATAGAATTCAAACTTTATGCAAGTTGGATTCTGCATTTCATCAGGAATATGGAGCGATTACTGATTATAAAAAGCTATCTGGAAATGAGAAAATTGAAGTCAAACTTTTGGTGGATAAAAAGGTCATGCCTCATATTTCCAATGCGAAGAAATATTATGGTCTTACCCATGAAGAAGAGCGTAAAGACGGAATGCTCTTGACTTTCGAAACGGAATGGCTGGAGGACGGTTTTCCGCGTTGGATCATCACATTTGCCGATTATATGGAAATTATTTCACCCGACATATTGAAAGAGCATTTTCAGAAATTATTGATGAAAATTTCGGGTAAACATAATGAATAGTTGAGGTTTTTTCTATTTTTTTTGCGGCGGCTTCGCCGCCGCAAAAAAAATAGAAAATGCGTATCCATCGGCGGCGAAGCCGCCGCTGGTTACAACAATCATTTAAAACCCACCAAATTCAAAAACTGAATTTTAGGCGCACTCAACAAACCGCTTTCATCACGAGCTTTCTGAAACTCAACAAAAGAAGGAATATTTAAAATCAATTGCTGAGTTTCGTTGTCAACATATTCAGATATATGTGTGAAAGTTTGTCCGTCATTTTCGACGAAAACTTTATAACTGAAATTGAGATTTTTCAAAGCTTTAAAATCATTCAGAAAACGGTGGATATTTTGCCTGTTTTGTTCTGCGAAAGCCGCTTTTACTCGGTAAGTTACGATGACGTTAATCATTTCCATGTTATTTTTATCGCTCCCAAAAGAAAGGAGGTTCAATGCCCAAAGCTCGCAAATAAACATATCCTTGACCACGGTGGTGTGTTTCGTTATCCACAAAATACAGAATGTTTTCATAGACAGGAAATTTAAACTGACCAAATAGATTAAACGTCTCCTGAAAACGTTCTTTAGGAATTTGATTGTAATAATCGTTTATCAAAACCGTTTCTGCATCCCAAAGGTCCAAGATTTCTTGCTTGGTTTTCGGCTGCAAAGCATCTTCATTGTGCGGTTCCATACTGTTTTCCAAAATGCCTTTCAGAGCAGTACTTCCAATGCTTATCAGTTCCACGGCCATCTTCGCAAAAGGTCGCATACCGCCAATCGAAAATTCAAATAAATCCTTCTCAGGAAAAGCCTCAATCGTTCTTCTGGTTAGGTTTCGGTGTCCTTGCCAATGGTTTAAAAGTTGTTCTTTGGTAAGAATTTGCGCTGTTGTTGTCATTATATTTCGTTTTAAAGTTAATTTCTATTTCAAATTTAGGATGCAGTTGTGACAACAGTTTGTCAGTAGTGTTTTTGAAATTTTATTTTTTTTGGGTGTGCCCGCTTTCCGTTTTGGCGCTCTCTTCGCTCGCGCGCCCTTTCTCGCGGTCGGTCTACGCCTGCAATCTTTTTGCTGCACTTCGTTTCGCAAAAAGGATTTCCGGCTGCGCCCTCACACGGCAATCGTGCTTTACAGAAAAAGTGAGTATAAAAATGATTTGTAACAAACTTAAAATCAGGAACAACTAATACTATAAAAATAAGATGATGAAAAAATTGATATATCTAAGTTTTGCGTTCGTGATGTTTTCATGTTCTGAGAATACGTCTGGCAGTTTGAAAACCACTGAACCAACAAATGTTATTGAAGAAGCCGAATCCCATGGTTCTTCAAGCATCAGCAAAAGTGCAAGTCGCTATGGAGAAAATCAGGTCGACAAAATTTATGGAGTTTTGATGAGCAAAGATGAAAATCTCAAAAAACTCGATGAACAAATTAACAGCCTTCAAAATGAATCCCGAAAAACACTTTCTGAAAATGGGAAAGTTCTAGCAACATCTGCCGAATATTATAAAGATGCAAAATCCAAAACAGCAGGAATTACCGATTCTGTAGCTAAAAATGAAACTTTGGAAATGATTAAACAAAGCGAGCAAAGATTTAATTTACAATCGAAAAAGCTACGCGAATTAATCGCTCAAGCACAATTGAATCAAGAAAAAATTAATGATACCTATATTATTTTCAAAATCAGAAAAACCATTCCTGAGATTGAAAAATACCAAGATCAGAATCCTATAGAACTGAAAAATCTACTCACTTATATCAATAAACAGACGCAGTTGATTGCAGAGTTGCAGAAGTTGTAAAATGTACGCGGTTTTCTTGGCAGGTAAATTGTTGCATTAAGATTTGAAAATTTGAACGTAAAAATGAAAAAATATATTGCAATACTTTCTGTTTTGGTTCTTGCTTCATGCACCAAAGTAGAAGAAAAAATTACCCAAAGCATCGATCACGCCACCGAAACGGTAAAACAAAAAGCGCAGGAAAAGGTAAAAGAAACCATGGATCAGGCGGTGAATGAAACCATTAATTTCGTCACCAATTCGCAGGATGTCACCTTTCAGGAAGTGTTTCCTAAAGTACAAACCGACATCGTTTTCGAATTCAAGGGCAAGAAAATGAAGTTTCCGAATGGGAGTCCAGCTTATTTTTTAAAGTACAAAGCAGATAAAGCCGAATTGTTGCAGTTCATGGCGGCGCAACCGACTACGGATGAAGCAAAATCAGATAAAGAAGCACAAAAAATTGATGGTCAGAGATTCATCGATCAATTAAGTTTTTTTGAAAAATTCATTCCAGAAGGTGTGTTGGATACCAATTTTTTAAGTGAACTGAAAACCGATAAATCACTGGAATTCTACCGCCTAAAACGATTTCCAAATAAATCGACCATCATCATCAATCCCAAAACAAATGTGATCTACCAGTTTGTGGAAGTGAACTAGAGAAGGCATTTGAACTGAGGAAAATCCAAATTGGTTTTGAAAAATATCATCC